>JAUVCH010000069.1 GCA_030595795.1 Gammaproteobacteria bacterium | reverse complement strand
TTATCGTTTTCGCATAGAAAGGCCCAGGTATAAACTGTTTGCCTGGCGAACCGATTGGCATGGCGTAAAACTTCCAGTGCCGAAGCAATGCAAAACAGCGGGAACTGCGGGCAAAGACAAAATGTAATATGGCGTTGCTGCAAATTATTGTCCCAAAAATAACAAATTCTGTCCCAATTATAAAAGCAATGGGGATACGATTACACGACAATATCACTTTAATTGATCGCAGTATCAGCCCCTGGAGTTGATCTTTATGAGCCGAACAAGCCGTAGACGTAATCGTGGTCCATCGCTAGAAAAAGCGCCCGCTATCCGTCAGCTCGAACGCAAGCAATTACGCAATCGCTTCGCACCGATAGAAGCGCTGGACGAAGAACAGCTCGAATTCATCCACGATATTTCGCTGCGCATCCTCGAAGAGGAAGGCATCGAGGTCATGGGCGATCAGGCACTAGCGTTATTTCGTCAGGCCGGAGCTAAGGTAGGAGAGGGCGGTGTGGTGCGCATCGACCGCAACCTGTTGCTCGAGACCATCGCGCAGGCACCAGAAACCTTTACGGTTACCCCGCGCAACCCCGATCAGGCCATGCTGGTTGGTGGTAATGTGATTAATTTTGGCCTGGTGTCGGGTACACCGAGCGTGCACGATAATATTAACGGCAGACGCCCCGGTAATTATGAAGACTATAAGAAACTGATTAGCTTCGGCCAGTATTTCAATGTGCTGACCTTCTTCGGTAATCAGGCAACCGCACCAACCGATATGCCGGCAAATTCGCGGCATCTGGATACTACCTTTGTTAATTTAACTCTGTCCGACAAGCCTTTTTTTGCCACCGGAATCGGTGGTGGTCGTGCGCGTGATGCCATCGAATTATCGGCGATAGCCCGTGGGTTGAGTATGGAAGAAATGAAGACAAATCCTTCCGTCATGACCAACATCAATGTTAACTCGCCACGCAAGCTCGACGATGCGATGGCGTATGGTGCGATGCAGATGGCGATGTTCGGCCAGCCGGTAACGGTCACACCTTTTACGCTGATGGGCGCGATGACACCGACGACTATGGCCGGCGCACTGGCACAGCAAAATGCCGAGGCATTACTGGGGATTGCCCTGATGCAATTAACCCGACCGGGCACACCGGTGGTTTATGGTGGTTTTACTTCGAATGTCGATATGCGTTCTGGCTCGCCAGCCTTCGGTACGCCGGAGAATAGTCTGGCTAATATTGCCGGGGGACAGCTAGCGCGGAGATACAATCTGCCTTATCGCACCAGCGCCTGTAATGCTTCGAATGCGGTCGATGCTCAGGCTGTCTACGAAACCCAGATGTCGCTTTGGGGTGCCGTCATGGGGCATGGCAACCTCATTTACCACACAGCGGGCTGGCTCGAAGGTGGTTTACTAGCGTCATTCGAAAAAGTCATCGTCGATTGTGAAATGCTGCAGCACATGAGCGCGATGCTTGAACCGTTGAAGATAGACCTGACCGAAACCGGACTTGAGGCGATGAAAGAGGTTGGCCCGGGAGGTCATTTCTTCGGTTGCCAGCACACCATGGATCGATATAAGAATGCCTTTTACGAACCCTTTCTGAGCGACTGGCAAAACAGTGAGAACTGGGTATTGGCGGGTGCAAAAGATGCGACCACCAGAGCGACCGAAATCTGGCCGAAGATTCTCGCCGAATTTGTACCACCGCCAACGGATCCGGCAATCGTAGAAGAAATGAAGGCTTATATGGCAAAACGCAAAGAAGTTCTGGGTGGTGAAGAGCCTCTCTTGGAGCCGACGCAGTAGAGATCAGTTATAGCGAATCTAGCAAAGTCTTTATCTCGTCACGCACTTCGGTCATGGTTTGTAGCCTGTCGGCAGGTTTTATCGCCATTAATTTTTTGACCAGTTTTGCGACACCGGGGTGAGCCGAGGTATTAACCTCATCGATCGCAGCTGCATTTCCTTCGCGATGCTGGATGATGACTTCCATAGGGGTGCCGATATAGGGCAGCTTTCCACTAAACATGTAATAGGCGATTATGCCTAGCGAATAAATATCGCAACGGTTATCGGCCTCCATTTCACCGGCACGTTCGGGTGCCAGATAGGCGGGACTACCGATGATTGCACCTGTTTGGGTAAGTGTTTGCTCTGCACCCGAACTCGCGTGAGCTATGCCAAAATCTGCAATTTTTACATGCCCGGCCTCGTTTATGAGGATATTGCTAGGTTTAAGGTCGCGATGTACCACGGCCTGCTGGTGCGCTGCCGCCATACCGTCGCTTACCTGATAGATAATTTCAAGACCTTCGCGGCTTTCGAAAAAACCTTTCTCGCTGAGCAATTTCTCCAGTCCCCGCCCTTTGAAATACTCCATAGAAATTGCACAGAGGTTATCCTGCAATAGCAAATCATGGACCCGAATCACATTGGGGTGGCCGACTCTTCTGGCATATTTCACCTCGCGCTTAAAACGCTCGCGTGAAGCTGTGTCGATGGTTAGCTCTGGATGCATGAACTTGAGTATGAGCAATTCGTCGACCATATTGTCCTCGGCCAGTACCACCTGCCCCATGGAGCCCTGGCCGATTTCCTTTTTGATGTGATAACGATCCATCCACACCGAGCCGGGCGCGAATTTTAGGGCTTTAGATCTAGCGGGAGTATGGGTTGATGATGAACTTTTAACTTTGTTAGTGTCTTTTTCTGTATCTACAGGGGAAAGTCCATATTTGGAGGATAGCTGGACGATAATTTTGGCTGCTAATTTGGTTGACTCGGGGCTTAAGCTGGATAATTGCTCGACGATACCTTTGCGGGCATCGGCCGCATTTTTTTCGTTGGCGATCACTAAAGCCGTTTCGAGGGCCTTACATTGAATCGATATTTCCGGGCTAGGAAGGCATTCCAGTGCAACGCCTAGCCCTTCACTAAAGCCAAGTTTTTTCACCGCATCCAGTACTGAGCTAGCAGTATCGGGCCATTGCTTGAGCACCTCTTTTAGGATATCGATTGCTTCGAGCTTGCCATATTTTGCTAGCGACTGTATCGCCCTTTCTCTCACTTGCCAGTTCTCGTTTAAAGCAAATTCACCAATTTTTTCGAGGTCCTGGGCATTGAGTTGAGAGCTGGAGAATTTTAAGGCACTATCACGCACAAACTCCTGTTCGTGTTTAGCAAGGGAATTCGCAGCCTGCGCCAGCGTTTTACTCCGCGATGCCGCTAGTTTCTCGACCACCTGATCTCGGAGTCCGCCGTCAGATTGCTCCAACTGGCAAAGAAAACTTTCCAGACTTTCGCGGTTGGCATTATCGACTACGATATTGATTAAAGCTTCACTAATTAATTCCGATTTGGTGGCTAGATAGGGCGCTATATTAGCCACCAGCGCCGAGTCACTTTGTTTATCGATAATTTTCAACGCGAGCTCTTGCTCCAGTTCGCTCATCGTGTCTATATAGGGCAGAATAACCGAGGCGTCGAAACGAAAATTCAGGTGGTCGAGCGATTTTAAGGCTTCGAGGATTACCAGCTTGCTACTGTCGGACAGAAACGGCTTTATTATGCCGACAATTTCGGTCTGATTCACTTCACTGAAATAGCGTACCAGAGCAGTCTTAAAGGTAGCGTCGGTTAATTTTTCGACCTGATAATCCAACCCGGATAGATCAATCTCTTCTTCACTATCATTAGCCAGGCTGAGTAACTCCAGCGCATGGCTGGTTTCGAGTAGTGCGGCGTTATTTATAATGTGCTCGGGCTTTAATTGCTTGACCTGAACTCGCAATACTTCGATTATTTCGGTCGGAGAGGCATCGCGTGTATGCAGGCGTTTAAAGAGCTTAATCGCGTTGATGCCTTTGCTTTGTGCCAGGACTTCGGATGCTGAATTGCGAAACTCTGTCTTGTCGTGCGACAGGCTATCGAGAAAAAATGCTTCGGTAATGCCGTCAAAATTTTCCAGGCAAATGGCTTTGAGAACACCGAGATGGGGCTCCTCTGCCTGCGTCATGGTAGCCAGTATTTTTTCCTGGTGATCATTCGCAGAAAGGCGAATTTTTTCAGTGAGTGCTTTGCCTTTTTTACTTTCGAGATTATCGCAGTCCAGGAATTGGCTAACGCTGCGGTTAAATAAGATTGAATTCAGTTTTGCCATTGGGGGTGTTTAATTATCTCGCATGCTCAAAATATCTCGGCTGATAGAGATTTTTTAAACCAAAGAATTAGCCTACTTTAACTCTGATGTGGAGGCAAGCCCGTGTGCTGGGTCAATATTTTGCCTTTTTTTGTTCTCTTATTCTGCTGATGCTTTTTCGAGTAACTATTTTTTCGGCGCGGGCTTTGGTATTCGCTTCCTTCCCTGGGCTGGAAAGCCGGTACTAGTTGGTGTTTAGCGGTGCCTATCAAATCTTCGCGCCCCATTGCTTTCAAGGCGTCTCGAAGCATAGACCAGTTAGCTGGATCGTGATAGCGAAGAAAGGCTTTGTGTAGACGACGTTGCTTTTCACCTTTGGCAGTTACGATTTCCTCGCTATCGCGCCTGACACGCTTCAATGGGTTCTTTTCGGTATGGTACATGGTGGTCGCGGTCGCCATTGGCGACGGATAAAAATTTTGTACCTGGTCGGCTTTGAATCCGTTTTCCTTCAACCATATCGCCAGGTTCATCATGTCTTCGTCGGTAGTGCCGGGGTGCGCGGCGATAAAATAGGGGATCAGGTACTGTTCCTTACCCGCCTTTTTCGAGTATTTTTCGAACATTTTCTTGAAGCGGTCATAGCTGCCCATGCCGGGTTTCATCATTTTCGATAATGGCCCCTGCTCGGTGTGTTCGGGGGCGATTTTTAAATAGCCGCCGACATGATGTGTGACCAGTTCTTCGACGTATTCCGGCGACTCCACCGCGAGGTCGTAGCGCAACCCAGAACTTATTAAGACTTTTTTCACGCCTTTTAGCTCGCGTGCGCGTTTATAGAGTTTGATCAAATCTGAGTGATCAGTATTAAGATTTTCACAAATTCCCGGGTATACGCAGGAGGGGCGTCGGCAGGCAGTTTCGATGGTCTTCGACTTACAGGCAATGCGGTACATATTCGCCGTAGGGCCACCGAGATCAGAAACGATACCGGTAAAGCCAGGCACTTTGTCGCGCATTTCTTCAATTTCGCGAATAATCGAGTCTTCCGAACGGTTCTGGATAATGCGCCCCTCGTGTTCGGTAATCGAACAAAAAGTACAGCCACCAAAACAGCCGCGCATGATGTTCACCGAAAAACGGATCATTTCGTAAGCTGGAATTCTTGCTGAGCCATAAGCTGGATGCGGAACACGCGCGTAGTCAAAGCTGAAGACGTAATCCATTTCTTCCATTATTAAAGGAATGGGAGGCGGGTTGAACCAGATTTTTTGCCCGCCCTGGTTTTGTACCAGCGCTCGTGCATTGCCGGGATTAGTTTCCTGGTGTAACACTCGATTAGCATGGGCGTATAAAACCGGATCGCGCGAGACATCGTTGTAGGAGGGCAAGCGGATGACCGTTTTCAGGCGTTTTTCGAGTTTTTGTTGAACCTTTTCGAGCTTGCCAATGAGTTTAACTTCGACGACTGCTGGTTCGTTAGTACTCACTTCGCAACTACTTTGATCAACATATTCGTATGGACTTATCTGCTTTTCCAGTCGCCCAGGTTTATCGACATTGGTGGAGTCGAGGACTTGCCAGTCTTCGGGAATATCTTTGATAAAAAACGCGCTGCCGCGTATATCGGTAATTGTTTCGATGGTATCGCCACGCGCCAGTCGGTGGGCAACTTCGACGATGGCCCGCTCGGCATTACCGTATAACAGCAGGTCGGCTTTTGCATCGGATAGTAGCGAATGTCGCACCTTATCCTGCCAGTAATCGTAATGCGCTATACGTCGCAGCGAGGCTTCGATTCCGCCGATGATAATCGGGACTTCTTTATAGGCTTCACGGCAGCGCTGGGAATAAACAATCGAACAGCGGTCGGGACGTTTGCCGCCGACATCGTCGGGTGAGTAGGCGTCGTCGGAGCGAATTTTTCGATCCGCCGTATAGCGGTTAATCATCGAATCCATGTTGCCGGCGGTCACACCAAAAAACAGATTGGGTTTGCCGAGCGCTTTAAACATTTCGACCGAATGCCAGTCCGGTTGCGCGATGATGCCGACACGAAAACCCTGGGCCTCTAGCAGGCGGCCGATAATCGCCATGCCGAAACTCGGATGATCGACATAGGCATCGCCGGTGACTACGATAATATCGCAACTATCCCAGCCAAGCAGATCCATTTCCTCGCGGGATGTTGGCAAAAAGGCTGCCGTACCGAAGCATTCGGCCCAGTACAGAGGGTACTGATTTAAGGGTCGGGCCTGAGAGGAAAGAGTGATTTGCATGTTAGATTCCGAGTAGGCGGCGATTCTACCTGAATTTTATTGCGAGGGTTAATTCGATCTAGCCCTGTGGCAGGGATTAAGTTGTTTTCTGATAAGCCTGGTGCAATAGAGCAAGCCCCTGATCTATCTGATTCAAACTCGAACAGGAGAAATTAAGTCTCGCGCAGTGATTAGAATCCTGATCGGTATAAAACGGCTGGCCGGGAACAAAGACAACGCCAAGCTCGGATGCTTCGCGAAATAATTCCATAGTGTCGAACTGTTTCGCAAACTCTAGCCACATAAACATGCCTCCCTGCGGGCGAGATCGACGAACGTCACTTCCAAATAGCTCGTCGAGCTTATCCCCCATTAACTGGCAGCGTTGATCATAGGCATTGCAGAGCCGCTGCAAGTGCGGCTCAAATCGGTCGTCTCTCAGGAAAGCCAGTATCAAATGCTGGCTTAGCCGTGAAGTATGCAAATCGGCGGCCTGCTTGGCGATAATGAGCTTTTGCATGATGGCGGGCGGTGCAACCATCCAGCCGACGCGTAATCCGGGAGCGATAATCTTGGAGAAGGATCCGAGCAAGAGCGTTTGTTCTGGTAAGTAGTGATAAAACGACGGCGCTGGCTGACCCTCAAAACGAATGTCGCCGTAAGGGTCGTCTTCGATGATTAAACAAGGTCGATTGCGGATCTGACTCGCCATCGTTTCTCGGGTTTCCGCGTCATAGCTAAACCCCGTCGGATTTTGAAAATTAGGAACGCTGTAAACCAGTTTTGGATTGGCCGAAAGCGCGGTTTCGAAAGCATCCAGGTTTAAACCGTTTTGCTCGATAGCCACCGGCAGAAACTGCGGCTGATAAATCATCAACGACTGAATAGCACCGAGGTAACCAGGTGACTCTATGATAACCCGGTCGCCCTCATCCAGGAGCACCTTGCCGATCAGGTCGAAGGCCTGTTGCGAGCCATTGGTGATGAGAATGTTCTCGACTGGCACATCTATTTGGTGGCGCAGGCGATATTGGTCGGAGATATGTTGCCGAAGTTCGATCTCTCCTTCGGTTTGCCCGTATTGCAAAACATCCTGTGGCCGCTCCGTCATGATATTGCTGGCGAGTTCGGCCAGTGCCTGATCGGGAAAGTATTCCGCATTGGGCAAACCACCGGCAAAAGAAATCACCGAATCATTGTCGGCGGCCTTTAAAATTTCGCGGATGAAGGATGGCTGTATCGTCGCTATACGCCGAGCAAACTGGATGCTGTTTTCCATGATTACCCTAGCCAGATAAATACGACACAGCCAGCAGTTAGCCCAGCCATGACGGTATTAAATATTTTCAGGAATAGCGGCTTTTGCAGATAACGGCGGATCATTTGTCCGAATCCTGCCCAGAGCATGATCGATGGCGGGCCGACCAATGCGAATATGAGGATGATGAATCCCACAGAAAGCCAGTAATGTTCGCCGGTCAGGCTGAAACTGGCGTTTGCTGATATCACTATCACCCAGGCCTTCGGGTTGATGTACTGGAAGTTGAATGCCTGCAAGAAGCTAAAGGGTCTGGCCGACTGATCTTTATCGTCGTCGATATAGCTAAAGCCTAATAGTTTAATCGAGAGCCAGATTAAATAAGCGCTGCCAGCGACTTTCAATGTTTGTTGCATGATTGGGTACTGTTCGAATGCTGCACCTAACCCCAGGCCAATTAGCAGATTCAAAACAGCCATCCCGCCGACGATACCTGCGATGTGTGGCAATGTCCGCTGGAACCCGAAATTCGCGCCCGAAGCTGTGAGCATGATGTTATTGGGTCCAGGTGTTGCCGAGGTAACAAAGGCGAAGGTGGTTATCGCTAGTAACAATTCTGTGGATAATGAATTCATCGTATTGTAAGGGTGACAATTATCGGTTTAGTTAGCACAATTAAAAAATTGTTCGAATTGTTGTTTTATTGTATTCTTCTCCTAACGTCAACTATTTTATTGTCACCATGACACTTTGGAATACTTCGCTGGAAACCTCAGAAACAACTCGTTATGCAGCGCTAGCTGATCAGATCGAGGCCTCAATTCAAGGCGGTGAACTATCGCCGGGTGAGAAATTGCCGACGCATCGGAAGCTCGCCGATATGCTAAAGGTAACCGTAGGTACGGTAACCCGTGGCTATGCTGAGGCCGAAAGACGCGGTCTGGTTAATGCCATCGTCGGTAGTGGAACATTTGTCAGCACCGGTCATCAGGGTAGCGTGAAATTTGCGCATTCAAATCCGGCCGAATCGCATCAAATTGACCTTAGCCTGAATTTACCGATTGCGAATCAACCGGCTCCCGGTATCGCCCGCGTGATGCAGGAAATCAGCGCGGATGCGGCCCGGCTTAATCAACTCATGTTGTATCAACAGGAGCAGGGATTAAGCCAGCATCGACAATGGGCGGCCAACTGGCTAGATGCCCTTGGAGTAAAATGCGAATCGGCAAACATTACGGTTACCGCAGGCGGTCAACACGCCTTGTCGCTGGCGCTGATGGCGGCTACGCGATCTGGTGATACGATTGCCGCCGAAGGTCTGGCCTACCCCGGCTTTAAGGCTGCCGCCAGTCAACAGGGCTTGAAGGTGATCGGTTTGCCGATGGATGGGCAGGGCATACTCTCCGAGGCGTTTGCCAACTATTGCACGCTCAATCATTTACGCGCGGTCTATTTATGTCCGAGTATTCAGAACCCGACCAATGCCTGTATGCAACTGGAGCGTCGAAAGCAGATTATTCAAATAGCAGCCGAAAATGATGTCTGGATTATCGAGGATGAAATTCCTACCAATTACCTGGCTCAAAATCCGGATAGTTTTATCAACCTGGCTCCGGAGCGAACCTTTTATATCAATAGCCACTCGAAGACCGTCGCGCCCGGTTTGCGCGTTGGCTATCTGGTTTCGCCGACAAAACTCAGGGAATCAGTGGCAACTTCAATTCGAGCCCAATGCTGGTTTGCCCCAACACTGAATGTTGAAATAGCCCAGCGTTGGCTGGACACGAAGGAGTCGCGGGACTGGTTGAATGTCCAGAAAAAAGAGCTTTTTAAACGCCAGACGCTGGCCGCAGAAATTTTTGCCAATTACGATATTAAGCAACAAAAAGGTAGCTTTCATATCTGGCTAAAACTACCTGATCCCTGGCGCGCGGTAGAGTTTCAATCCCGACTACTGGAGAAATCGGTGCGTGTGTTATCGGCAGAGGTCTTCGCGATTGGTCGCTTCCCAGCACCGCAGGCGGTTAGAATCTGTTTGAGCGGGCCGAGTACGATAGCCAGATTAGAAGAAGGTTTAAATATAATCAAGATACAGCTAGACGCTGGTTACGAAGCCCCTTTTTCTGTATTTTAACGAGATTGACTGTCTACCGGAATCCTTTATGACGACCGTAAATCGCGAATGGCTAAACAGCCTGCCAAAGGTGGAACTACATTTACACCTGGAAGGCAGCCTTGAGCCCGAATTAATGTTTGAACTGGCTAAACGCAACAATACCGAACTGGCGTTTGAAACTATGGCCGAGGTTCGTGAAGCCTATCAATTTAATAATCTACAGGATTTTCTCGATATCTATTATCAGGGCGCAAATGTTTTAAAAACCGAAGTCGATTTCTACGATTTAACCTGGGCCTACCTGGCAAAGTGTAAACAGCAAAACGTTATGCACGTCGAACCATTCTTTGATCCACAAACGCATACTGATCGTGGTATTAAGTTTGACACGGTAATCAATGGTATTTCGCGGGCGTTAAAAGATGGTGAAGAAAAACTGGGTATTAGTAGCGAATTAATCCTGTGTTTCCTGCGCCACCTGAATGAAGAGGATGCATTTGATACGCTTCAACAGGCCGAACCATTCCTTGATAAAATTATCGGTGTTGGCCTGGATAGTTCAGAGCAGGGGCATCCACCAGAAAAATTCAGTCGGGTATTCGACAGGGCGCGAGAAATGGGGTTACTAACTGTCGCGCATGCTGGCGAAGAAGGCCCAGCCGAATATATCTGGACGTCAATTAATAACTTAAAGGTGTCGCGGATTGATCACGGTGTACGCGCAACTGACGACACAAACCTGATGCAATATTTAATCGATAAACAACTACCTTTAACCGTCTGCCCACTTTCTAATACCAGGCTTCGTGTGTTCGACGATATGTCGCAACACAATATACTGGACATGCTAAAGAAAGGCGTTCGTGTCACCGTAAACTCCGATGATCCTGCCTATTTCGGTGGTTATATGACGGAAAATTTTGAAGCCCTGGAACAGGCGCTTGGTATGACAAAAGAGCAGGCCGAACAATTAGTGCGTAATAGCATCGAAGCCAGTTTTGCCGATGAAAAGCGGAAACAGGAGATGTTGGATATACTGAATAATTACTTTAATTAACAGTTGGCAGGATTCGAGATCATTTAATTATCATAATAAGTTGTTGATTACAAATATAAATTTATGGAGTAAATTGAATGGAAATGGAGATTGCCGAAATATTTCTGAAAAAATATGGGCGGGAGCTTGCGGTATTTGAATGCTGCGAGTTGCGGTTCAATTTAGGCTGTTACGCATAAAAATACATCATGATGACAAAAGGAACATTAATATTCTTCTGCGGGAAAATGGGCGCAGGAAAATCAACTTTATCCCAGGAAATTTCCTCTAAAGAAGGGGCAGTCTTAATTTCGGAAGATGAATGGTTAAAAGCCATCTATCCTGATGAAATAAGAGGCTTTGAAGACTATATTAAATATTCATCACGTCTAAAACCTATTATGAAGCAACATATAGAAAATATATTAAATGCAGGTGTTTCAGTGGTAATGGACTTTCCGGGAAACACAGAAAAACAAAGAGAATGGTTTAAAGAGCTATATACACAGTGTGGCTGTGACCATAAGTTAATATACCCTGAGTCTAGCGACAATCCCTGCATAAAACGAATAACAAAAAGAGCAAAAACTCAACCTGAACGCGCCTCTTTAACAAAAAGCTGTTGTCGGCCTCACTCACCCTGCACCACACCCTGACTCTCCATGTAAGACATAGGTGGATATTTCGGTGGATTATTTTCATCGCAACAGGTCGGTAAACAGGTCATACGGTAATCGGCATTGGCGTTGAAGAAAAAAGGAATCGAATAACGCGGTCCATCACCACAGCCATTATTGTTATTGGCGAAATGCTTAACGCTGATGAAGCGGTCGTTCGTCCATTGTTTGAGTAATTCACCGGTATTGACGATAAACGCGCTCTCGATTACAGGTGCGTGTATCCAGCATTGGCGTGGCTCGCTGTAGATCACTAATCCAGGGCTGTTTTGAGCGAGTATGGTGAAGAAGGTAGTATCGACGTGCGGTGCTATTCCATAATCAGCCCTGTCCTGGTTTTTTACCGACGGATAATGGGTCAGGCGCAACCGATAAAGCGGTTGGCTAAATGCTGGTGAGAAAAAGTCTTTATCGAGATGCAAAGCGCGAGCGTAAATGGGTAATAATCGTTTCGATAGTTTTTCTATTTGTCCGATATAGGCTTCGATGTTGGCGCGAAACTCTGGCAATTGCGGTTCGTCTGGCCAAAGGTTATCGCTAAACGTTGCCTGATGATCGCGTTTTAATACGAATGACTCATTCAAATTACCTCGGTCACGAGCCGGTAATTTACGATTCTTAACTGGGAGGTAGCCAACGCCCTTTAGTGGCCATTCTGGTTGATCCATCAGTAACGCATTCTTACTGTCGGTGGGCAGGGCATGGAAACGACGCGTCTCGATAAATGCTTTATCTAAGATCTGCGTCGGGAATTGATGACCAATAATAGAACAAAACCCAACTTCTGTGCAGGCGTCGCGTAGTTGGGTTGCTATCGTATCCAACCTGCTGTCGTCTGGATCTTCGAAATACTGCGAAAGGTCGATGACTGGGATATCACCGGGTATGGCATCTTGAATATCGTTGGTATCCCACAAGCTCGACTCCTGGCGCAACTGTGATTCTTTAGCTTGTGGGTCGAATGTATCAGAGTTCTTCATTAGTTTATTCTAAAGGTAATTCGGTTTTTTTCACCAGATTTCGCAGAACAAAACTGGAGTGGACACCCGTGACGCCGGTTAATCTAGTCAGATTTCCGAGTAGGAATTTTTCGTAGTGCTGCATATCTTTTACCACGACCTTAAGCAGAAAATCTGCAGTTTGGCCGGTGACAATACTGCACTCGATAACTTCGGGCATATTGGCAATGGCTTTCTCGAAGGACTCAAAACGATCAGGTGTGTGGCGATCCATCGCTATGCCGACGATTGCGGTCAAATCGAGCCCCAGAGCCTCCGGGTTTAGCAAAGTAACGTGGCCAGCGATTAAGCCCGAATCTTCCAGTCGTTTAACGCGTCGCGAACAGGGTGTCGGCGAAAGCCCAACCTGATCGGCCAGATCCAGATTACTAATGCGCCCGTTGTTTTGCATGAGCTTGAGTATGTGTCGGTCGATACGATCGAGTTTGATGTTAGTCATATATCTATCTGTTAATCAATTAAGAGTGATATTAATTCAATTATACAACTTTAATAGGGATTAAATGCAAATATAGCATTAGCAAGAAAGAAAAACGCGATAAGTAGCTAGTATTTCTAGTTTATAGTCTTTCCCTTCAAATTATTTTACAGGATTTAATCGTGTCATCGTTCAACCATAAAAAATATCGTGCTTTCCCAGTCATCGGCAAAACCGGGCGTCGCTGGCCCGACCGGGTTATAGAACAGTCACCGCACTGGTGTAGTGTGGATCTACGCGATGGTAATCAGGCCTTGATAGAACCGATGACACCGAGCCAGAAGTTAAAGATGTTTGAGTTACTGGTTGCCGTGGGATTCAAGGAAATCGAAGTCGGGTTCCCCGCCGCATCGCAAACCGACTTTGATTTTGTACGTCAGCTCATCGAGCAAAACAGGATACCCGACGATGTCACTATTCAGGTTTTGACTCAGGCACGCGAGCCGTTAATCAAACGCAGTTTTGAGTCGCTGAAAGGTGCCAGGCGATCGATTATGCATCTGTATAACTCGACCTCGACAGTACAGCGCGAACAGGTATTCAAAAAATCGCGCGATGAAATTAAGGACATTGCTGTACAGGGCGCCGAATGGGTACGGGACTTTGCCAAAAAACAGCCTGAGACCGAATGGCAGTTTCAGTATTCGCCAGAGAGCTTCACCAATACCGAACTGGATTACGCCGTTGAGGTTTGCGATGCGGTGATCGATGTATGGCATCCAGCTACCAGTAATAAGATTATTATCAATTTGCCCGCCACAGTGGAAGTAGCGACGCCGAATGTTTACGCCGATCAAATCGAAACTATTTGCGACCGAATCAGCCATCGCGACGATGTCACGATTAGTCTGCACACCCACAACGATCGAGGTTGTGGTGTGGCTGCCGCAGAACTCGGCGTGATGGCTGGCGCGGATCGTATCGAAGGTACCTTGCTTGGCAATGGCGAACGCACGGGCAATATGGATATAGTCACTATGGCGATGAATATCTATAGCCAGGGTATCGATCCAGAACTGGATTTTTCTGATATGGATCGCATTATCAATGTAGTTGAACAATGTACGCAGTTACCAGTACATCCGCGGCATCCTTACGCGGGCGAACTGGTATTCGCCGCCTTCTCTGGCAGTCATCAGGATGCGATTAATAAATGTCTCGCAATTGATGAGCAAGAACGATCTATAAAAGGGCCGGATAGTCATTGGCGCGTCGCTTACTTGCCCATCGACCCGCGCGATGTTGGACGTACTTATCAGGAAGTCATCCGCATTAATAGTCAGTCAGGTAAGGGCGGTGTCGCCTACGTGCTAGAACAGGATTATGGTCTAATCTTACCACGCTGGATGCAGGTTGATTTTAGCCCGCACGTGCAGCGGTATGCAGAGAATAGCGAAACCGAGGTTTCTACGGAAACTATCTGGCAAATTTTCCAGGATACCTACGTCAAGGTCGATAAACAGATGACTGTGGAAAGCTATCAGGCTTCGCGATCGGGGGGCAGTGACAGTTTGAGCGCGACTCTGATAACTGAACACGGCCGGGTAAATATCGACAGCGATGGTAAAGGTATACTCGATGCCTTTGTCTCTGCCATCAATCATAAAATCAACACCAAACTGGTGCTGGTTGACTATAGCGAACATACCCTCGGTGACAACGAGCAATCCGAAGCGATGGCTTATGTACAACTCAGCATTAATGGTCAACGTAGTTGCGGCGCGGGTTGTAGTGAGGACATCGTGGGTGCGTCACTACGGGCGGTGTTAAACGCTGTGTCGCGGTCCGGGGTTGTATTTGAAGTTAACGATGAACCCGGATTGATCGCAATTTAAGTATTATTCAAATGTGCCGCTATACTCACTATAATAAATAGCGGAGCAGTAAACAGGTGTTAGTATCAAAAAAGAGATATGACGGGGAATGTGGAAGGCTAAACCGGGAGATATTAGCTTTAAAGGAAAGTCAGGCTACCCTGGAGCATGAGAAGACCGAGCTGCAACAGCAGCTCGATAGTGAAAAACACCAGGCAGAAAATATTTCTACATCGGATGATATTCAGAAAATCTGGATGCAAAGCACCAGTTCATTGTTGGAGATTCGGGAATCTATGGCTATGGATATGACTTCGCTAATGTCAGAAGTCGAATCTGCAGAGGGGGAATATCAGGTTTTTGAATCGAGTACCAGCATGCTGGAACGGATGTGCTCCGGCCTGGTTGATATTAACGAGGGTACCAGGAGCTCCTGTTCGAGCATGGATGAACTCGCTGTAAAAACCCAGGAAGTGGTGAAATTTGTAACTGTCATTGATGCCATTTCTGGGCAGACAAACCTGCTGGCATTAAATGCCGCTATAGAAGCGGCTCGGGCCGGTGAACAGGGTCGCGGTTTCGCTGTGGTAGCCGACGAAGTCAGGAGTCTGGCACAGAAAGCCGGTGAAGCGGCTCAGTCAATTAGCAAACTGGTCGATGAAATCAATCAGGCCAGTAATGATGCCAGCCTGAAAATTAGTCTTATGGCTGAAAAAAGTAGTACGCTTTCAGACGAAACACAGGATTTTCAAAAAGGCGTCCAATTGGTACTGTCGGCCTCAGAGAGGATGAACTCGGTAGTAACCAAAGCTGCTAAAGACAGCTTTTTACGTACCGTTAAAATGGATCATGTTGTCTGGAAAGCCGAGTTGTACAAAAATATTGTGGGGATTAACCAGACCCCCATGGATAGCATTGCTGATCATACCCAATGTCGTCTAGGCAAGTGGTATTACACGGGAGATGGTAAACAGCATTACGGGGATAGCATGTCTTTTCGCAGTCTGGAAGAGCCGCATAAGAATGTCCATGAATGTGGTCTCGAAGCGCTGAGTGCTTTTCGACAGGGTGATGAGCAGGTTATGCTAGAGGCGTTAAAAAGAATGGAAGCTGCCAGTATCGATGTTATGGCTTTACTCGACGACCTGGGTCGCTAACGTTTCCAGTATTTGCCTTAGGACTAGTCGCAGCGATCCAGCTTTTTCGACATTATAGTTCCAGGGATCAGACTCCTGCATGTAATTACATTGCGCGAGTTCCATCTGGATGGCATGGACACCAGCTTCTGGTTTGCCGTAGTGGCGAGTTGTCCAGCCACCCTTAAAGCGACCATTGCTGACTGAAGTATATTGCTTGTGACTGGAGCAAATATTTTCTACCGCACTTTGGTAATGTGGGTCGCAGGTAACTCCATTATTGGTACCAATATTGAAGTCAGGTAATTTTCCTTCGAATAAATAGGGCACGAGTGATCGAATCGAATGGCAGTCATAAAGAATTACATAGCCATGTTTTTGTCGTAACCGCTCTAGTTGTTCTCCCAGGGCATCGTGATAAGGCTGGTGATAGTGCAACTGGCGTTGGATAATTTCATCTTCACCAGGCTCCTCCCCATCAAGGTAAATCGGCGCACCATCGAAAGTTGTCACCGGACAAAGCCCGGTAGTATTCTGACCTGGATAAAGCGATTCATCGCTGGGATTGCGATTCGCATCGATCACGTACCTGTGAATTGCTGTACTGACAAACGTCACATCGTTGATCAAATTTGCGTAGAGTCGTGTAATGTGCCAGTCAGTATCGGCTATCGCCTGTCCGTTCGCATTTAATCGGTTGTAGATATCCTGCGGGACTTCGACTCCACTGTGCGGTTGAGCGAGTAGTAAAGGACTATCGCCTAATGTGACTTGCGGCTTCATGATAAAGCAGGAAGCATAGACTCGTTTTCGAGGGCATCGACAAAGATACAGTCTTTTACCATGTTCGTCGCCACAGCAATATCGTCGGCCAGGTAGCGATCATCTCCGAGTGGCGCTACTTTAGAACGTAACTTCTGCATAACCCGCTGTAAAGCCGGACTAGTAGTTATCGGTGTGCGTAACTCAATTCCCTGAGTCGAAATCAGGATTTCTATCGCTATGATGGTCGCGAGATTTTGATTCATCGGGCCTAGCCTGCGGGCGCCGTGACAGGCCATGGAGACATGGTCTTCCTGGTTGGCGCTAGTTGGGGTTGAATCGACCGAGCAAGGCATGGAGCGCTGTTTGTTTTCTGCCATCAACGCTGCTGACGTTACTTCGGCAATCATGAATCCGGAGTTCAGACCCGGATTTGGAGTGAGAAACGCAGGTAGGCCATAGTTCTGTGCCGGGTCGACCGTGGTGGCGATACGGCGTTCGGTTATCGATCCGATTTCGGAAATTACCATTGCACATTGATCGGCAGCGAAAGCCACTGGTTCGGCATGGAAATTACCGCCGGATAATATCGAGCCGTCTTCAACGACGACTATCGGATTATCGGTTACCGCATTGGCTTCGATTTCCAGGGTTCTAGCTGCCTGACGTAGTTGATCGATACAGGCACCCATGACCTGCGGTTGGCAACGCAGACTGTAGGGATCCTGAACCCGCTCGTCGTCTTCGCGATGCGACTCTCGAATAACCGAACCTTCGAGCAGGGCACGCAGTGAAATTGCCGAATCGATCTGACCGGTTAGGCCGCGTAATTGATGAATTTCTGGTCGAAACGGTGCAGTCGAACCCATCAGTGCGTCGGTGCTCATCGCCCCTGAAATTAGTGCGGTTTGCGCCATGGTCCAGGCATCGAATAAGCCCGTTAATGCCAGAGCGGTGGAAACCTGCGTACCATTAATCATACCCAGACCTTCTTTAGGGCCTAAAATAATCGGCTCAAGACCAGCTGTTTCGAGCGCTTTTGCTGCGGGCATGGTTTCTCCCTGAAAAATAACTTTGCCCTCACCGATAATGGCCGCAGTCAAATGTGCCAGTGGTGCCAGGTCGCCAGAGGCACCTACCGATCCCTGCGAAGGAACGACCGGAATCAAATCGATATTCAAAAAAGTTTCCAGTCTCTCAAGAAGTTCCCAGCGCACACCCGAAGCGCCACGGCCAAGCGAAATCATTTTCAGTACCATGATCAACCGAACTACTTCGTCGGCCAACCGCTCACCTACGCCGCAACAATGCGACAGGATTAAATTGCGTTGTAGCTGCTCGGTTTGTTCCGAGGGGATCCGAGTACTTGCCAACTTGCCGAAACCGGTATTAATACCATAGACTGCGGGGCCCGCAGCGGCTGCCCGTCGAACGATGTCGGTGGCGGCGTCAACGCGTTGTTTGCACTGGCGATCCAGTGAGATCTCTACCGATTCTCGGTAAATTTGGCATAGCTCCGCTAGATTAACTTGACCGGGGACGAGAGTAAGTGACTGACTCATGATGTTTAATCTACCAATTATTCTGCGAGTTGATCCAGCGTTTGCTGGTACTTTTCAGTGATCGAGATTTCGTTAGCATGGCAACCGTTTTTAATAACGCACTTACCACCGACATAAACGTCTTTCACCAGGTTCTGATTGCCGGAAAATATCCAGCTATCCAGCAGATCGTCCTGTTTCCGGCCATAGAGACGCGCGTGAGAATCGTCGAGAGCGATTAAGTCTGCGCGATAGCCGGTTTCAATCTGGCCGATCTTTCTGCCGCAGGCCAGAGCGGCACCCTGCCAGGCGCCATCTAGTAAATTTCGCCCGGTATTTCGTTGCTGTTCGGAAACCAATACGTTGCGATTACGGGTCAATAATCTTTGCCCATATTCAAGCCAACGTAATTCTTCCACTGGATCGATTGAAATATGGCTATCCGAGCCGATGGCCCAGTAACCCTGCTGATTAAAATAGTCGATGGCGTTAAAAAAACCGTCGCCTAAATTTGCTTCTGTTGTTGGACATAACCCGGCAACCGAACCACTTTGTGCCATAGCACTGGTTTCGGCCCCGTTTAAATGAGTCGCGTGAATCAAACACCATTGCTGATCGACACTAAAATGATTGAATAACCATTCGACTGGTCGTTGATCGCTCCAGACAAGACAATCGTCAACTTCTTTGGTTTGCTCGGAAATATGCACATGGATAGCTGCGAGATTCCCGGTTCCTAGCTGGCTGATTACTTCGGTGAGTAGATTCTGGTTAATCGCTCGTAGCGAATGGGGTGCAATACCAACTGATGTGTTGCCATCGTTTTCACAGGCCTTTTGCAGCTGGGTCACAATTTCTATAAAGCCATCGGCATCGTTCAAAAAACGTTTCTGCCCATCCAGTGGCTCGGCATCGCCAAATCCTCCGTAGCGATAAAGTACAGGTAAAGCGGTAAAACCCAGACCAACGTCCCTGGCAGCCTGTAAACATTGCAAACTCATTTCTGCACGGTTGTCGTAGGCGCTGCCATCGAGACCATGATGCAAATATTGGAATTCGCCGACGCAGGTATAACCGTGCTTGAGCATTTCGAGATAAAGCTGCGATGCGATGCTGTGTAAGTGTTCGGGTTGAATGCGTTCAAGGTAGTGGTACATCACTTTGCGCCAGGTCCAGAAGCTGTCCTGCGAGCCGTCGGCCGAAACTCCGGCGCGTTCACCCAACCCAGACATGGCTCGTTGATGGGCGTGTGAGTGTACGTTGCCCATTCCGGGTATCAGCACGCTATGCTTTTCGCCCTGCTGATAGGGCACATCAGAGGTAATGCTTTCTATAATGCCCGACTCATCGATAGCAATTTCGACGTTATTTGACCAGCCATCGGCTAATAGAGCCGAAGCCGACCAGAGCTTTTTATTCATTTGTTAAATCTCTGTTGGCCCTAGTTGAATGGGGTACTTGCGATACGATGATAATGAGCGTAGCATACTTGTATATACAAGTATAGCGCCCTTAAATTAATGTCCAAAACGTTACTGATTAACGCCCGTATCGCCACCATGGCGGATCCATCCAGCCTGGGATTGCTAAACAATGCCGGGCTATTGGTGGATGGCGATACAATCGCCTGGATTGGCCCAATGGCTGATGGCCCCGATAATGCTGACACGCAGATTATCAATTGCGGCGGACGCCTGATTACACCGGGATTAATCGATTGCCATACGCATCTGGTTTATGGCGGAGATCGCGCCGATGAATTCGAACAGCGACTCGAAGGCATGACCTATGCAGAAATTTCAAGGCGCGGTGGTGGTATTCGCTCGACGGTCACAGCGACCCGTGAAGCCAGCGAGGCCGAACTGCTGAATCAATCAAGACCCCGGATCGAGCAGCTTTTAAACGAAGGCGTGACAACGGTAGAAATAAAATCGGGATACGGCCTGGATTGCGAAAATGAAATCAAAATGCTGCGTGTCGCCAGGCAGGTCGAAACAGAGTATTCGGTTCGGGTGATGAAGACTTTTTTGGGTGCGCATGCGCTACCCGAAGAATATATCGACAGGGCCGACGATTATATCTCGCTAGTTTGTGATCAAATGCTTCCGCAGGCGCATGCCGAAGGGCTGGTCGACGCTGTTGATGTGTTTATCGAATCGATTGCGTTTGATTTGCCGCAGGCACAACGTGTATTCGAAACTGCTAATGCTCTGGGCTTGCCGATAAAGGCGCATGTCGAACAACTTAGTGATATGGGTGGTGCGCTGTTGGCCAGTGAGTTCGACGCCCTGTCGGTCGATCATATCGAGTATTTGTCCGCAGAGGATGTTTGTGGACTGGCTGATAAAAATACGGTGGCTGTTTTATTACCGGGTGCCTTTTATGTACTGCGCGAAACGCAGTTACCACCGATTAAAGCACTACGCGAGCAAGCGGTTCCGATTGCGATTGCCTCGGATGCAAACCCAGGCAGTTCGCCTTTGAACTCGATTTTAATGACCATGAATATGGCATGCACTTTATTTTCCCTAACTCCAGTCGAAGCCCTACGCGGCGTCACTATCAATGCAGCCAGGGCTCTTGGACTGGAATCTAGTCATGGCTCATTGGAACCGGGAAAGCAGGCGGATATTGTGATCTGGGATTTAAACAAACCCTCATTGCTGGCCTACCAGATTGGAATTAATCCTTGTTCAGGGGTAATGCAGGCCGGTCAATGGCGTAAGCCTTTTAAAGAAGGCGCAGTCTAATGGAAGCCATGCTCAGTAGTTTCGATGACATCGACAAGTCCGCACCTCTGCCGATATATCAGCAAATCAAAACCACGATCGAAGGAAAAATCACTAATGGCGAATGGGTTGCGGGTCAGAAACTGCCCTCCGAGAACGATCTGGTAGTAGCACTCAATGTGAGCCGTATGACAATCAATCGCGCCTTACGTGAACTCACCCAGCAGGGCATGGTTAATCGTGTACACGGACTCGGTTCTTTCGTGGCCGACCGGCCTCGCCATGCTAGCCTGATTGAATTACAGGACATAGCGCTGGAAATAGCAGAGAGTGGCAAACAGCATAGCTCACGGATTATCGCCCTGGATAGCCGCGTCGCCAGTGACGAGATAGCGACTAAAATGCAAATGCCAAAAGTGAGCGAAGTGTTTTTTCTGAGTGCGGTGCATCTTCAGGATGAACTGCCGATTCAGTTTGAAGAACGTTACGTCAATCCAAAACTGGTGCCTGAGTTTATTCAACAGGATTTCAATCGAGAAACATCCACCGCCTATTTATTAAAGCAATTCCGGCCCGATGAAATGGAACATGTCGTCAGCGCCGTGATACCCGATTTACAGGTTCAAAACTTTCTCAAGATCGAGCGAAATCAGCCCTGCTTACAATTGAAACGCCGAACCTGGATCAATCAGCAGGTGGTTACTCAGGTCACTTTGACCTATCCCGGTAACCGCTATGACCTTGGCGCTCGATACGCCACAAACGATTATCATTCGCGCCCGCAAAGCGCTTAAACAGAGGATATCAACATGCCCTTAGATAGAACTGACAATACTCGAAAAATTCGCGCACCACGAGGTACCGAATTGAGCTGTAAGAGCTGGCTCACCGAGGCGCCTTACCGCATGATTCAAAACAACCTTGATGCGGAGGTCGCCGAAAAACCCGAACAGCTGATTGTTTACGGTGGCATCGGCAGAGCGGCGCGTAACTGGGAATGTTACGATAAAATTCTCGAATGCCTACGCGAGCTGGAAGACGACCAAAGTTTACTCATCCAATCGGGAAAACCAGTTGGCGTGTTTCAAACCCACGTCGATGCACCAAGAGTATTGATTGCCAATTCAAACCTCGTACCCGCCTGGGCTAACTGGGAACACTTCAACGAACTCGACCGTAAAGGCCTGATGATGTACGGCCAGATGACCGCAGGCTCGTGGATATACATCGGCAGTCAGGGCATAGTCCAGGGCACCTACGAGACCTTCGTCGAAGCCGGGCGTCAGCATTTCGATGGTAATACGTCGGGTAAATGGATTGTGACATCAGGCCTTGGCGGCATGGGCGGTGCTCAACCCCTCGCAGCAACCATGGCCGGTTTTAGTATTCTCTGTATCGAATGCGAGGAAGAGCGTATCGATTTCCGTTTGCGTACAAAATATCTGGACAAGAAAGCAGGTAGCCTTGATGAGGCGCTGAAAATGATCGACGAAGCCTGTGCCAAAGGTGAGGCCGTTTCGGTAGGCCTGTTGGGTAATGGTGGCGAAATACTGCCCGAAATGATAAAGCGTGGTATTAAGCCCGATCTAGTCACAGACCAAACCTCCGCACACGATCCAGTTAATGGTTACTTACCGATTGGCTGGACCATGCAGCATTGGGAAATGAAGCGAAGTACTGATCCCGAGCTAGTCGCAGCGGAGGCCAGAAAATCAATGGCCATACACGTTCAGGCCATGCTCGACTTCCATTCTCAGGGAATTCCAACTGTCGACTACGGTAACAACATCCGACAGGAAGCATTAAACCAGGGCGTGAAGAATGCTTTTGATTTTCCAGGCTTCGTACCGGCATATATCCGACCACTTTTTTGCAAAGGAATCGGGCCGTTTCGTTGGGTAGCGTTATCGGGTGATCCGGAAGACATTTATAAAACCGACGCCAAGGTTAAAGAACTCATTCCGGACGATGCACATTTGCACAACTGGCTGGACATGGCGCAGTCACGCATTAGCTTCCAGGGTTTACCAGCTAGAATCTGCTGGGTTGGTCTGGGTGATCGAGATCGACTGGGACTCGCTTTCAATGAGATGGTTAAATCAGGTGAACTGAAAGCGCCAGTAGTCATCGGTCGTGATCATCTTGACTCGGGCTCGGTCGCCAGTCCAAACCGCGAGACCGAAGCGATGATGGATGGATCGGATGCGGTATCCGACTGGGCGCTGTTGAATTTATTACTCAGCACATCGGGTGGTGCAACCTGGGTTTCCTTTCATCACGGCGGTGGTGTCGGTATGGGTTACTCGCAACACGCGGGATTAGTGATTTGCTGCGATGGAACTGATGCCGCTGCGAAACGTATCAAGCGGGTGCTATGGAATGATCCAGCAACTGGCGTTATGCGCCATGCCGATGCGGGTTATGAAGACGCAAAGCAATGTGCTCGGGAGCATGGGTTGAATCTGGGGGCTATCGAGCTTTAATTTTGAGGTGTCGGAGTCAAACCTGACTCCGACACCCCTACACCCTTTCCCGACAGCGTTTTAAATACTTCCCAATAGCATGCGAAACCGCCGTGAAACCAAAACAGGCAGTTACCCCAACAAACGAGCCTAATCCGGTGGCGCAGTCCAGCGCTGTCCTTTCGAGCATTTCAGGTTTCTCATAACTGACCGCTCCATCACTTGCAGGATATAGTGGTTGTTCGGTCGAAAATACGCAATCGATTCCAAATCG
>JAUVCH010000051.1 GCA_030595795.1 Gammaproteobacteria bacterium | reverse complement strand
TATTACGAATTAATGCATGACAAACTCAGACTCGATCTGGTTGGTTTCTTCACCGGCCCGATGCCTGCGCAACCACTTGGCTGGTTTAAAGAGCACATTACCAGCAGTGATCAGATGAAAGGCCTGAAGTATCGTACCGTTGGTCTCGCTGCTGATGTATTGCAGGAAATGGGCATGTCAGTGGTTCAGCTACCGGGTGGCGAAATTCAGCCTGCAATGAAGAGCGGCCTGATCGATGCAGCCGAATTCAACAACCCGACTTCGGACAAAGATTTCGGCATGCAGGATGTTTCCAAGCATTACCATCTGGCCAGTTTCCACCAGTCGCAGGAATGTTTCGAAATCATCTTCAACAAGACTCGTTATGACAAGCTTGCAAAAGAGCACCAGGCTATTCTCGAATACGCCTCCGAAGCAGCGTCAGCCGATATGGCCTGGAAGGCAATGGAGCGCTACTCGCAAGACCTGGTCACGCTGAAAGAAAAGCACGGCGTCAATGTCTACCGCACGCCTGACAGCATCATGGATGATCAGCTTAAAGCCTGGGACATCGTAGTTAAGCGTTTCAATGAATCGGATCCTTTTTTCAAGAAGGTTATCGACTCGCAAATGGCATGGGCGGAACGTCACGGTGCTTATGCATTGAACAATAACCCGAATTACAAAGGTGCTTTCGAGCATTACTTCGGTAAGCTATAATTCGAAGTTCGTTCAACTAAAGCTACGGGGCGGTATTATCTTTAATACCGCCCCGTATTTTATTTCCATATCGAGATGATTCCATTAGGTGCCACGCCATGATGATTCGTATTCTTCATTTTATCGATAGCCTCAGTGCCTGGTTCGGCAAAGCTTTTGCCTGGTGCATTGTTATTCTGACTTTCTCCACCTGTTACGAAGTTTTCGTGCGTTATGTACTCAATTCGCCGACCGTCTGGGCATTCGATATGAGTGTACAAATGTACGGTGCGTTGTTCATGATGAGTGGTGCTTATGCCCTGTCACAGGGTGCGCATGTCCGGGGTGATGTGGTCTACCGTCTGATGCCGATCAAAGTCCAGGCTAAAATCGATTTGGTACTTTATATCCTGTTTCTCATGCCCGGTGCTCTGGCACTGGTGTATTACGGCTATGGCTTTGCCGCTGACTCCTGGTTTTACAAGGAAGTTAGCTGGAGCAGCCCGGCACGTATACAAATTTATTTTTTCAAAACGCTTATTCCCATCGCTGGCTTTTTGGTGTTGCTTCAGGGTATCGCCGAAGCAGTGCGCTGCATCGTCTGTATTCAGGACGGCGCCTGGCCACCAAGATTACACGATGTCCAGGAAACCGAAACAATGCTAATGAATGAGCAACAAGATTTACAGCAGTTGGAGAAAGAAAATGTCTGATCCAGTTATCGCAGTCACCATGCTCTGTTTATTCATTTTCATGGTCATGCTGGGGTTTCCTATCGCATTCACGTTAATCGCCATGGGTCTCGGCTTCGGCTATTACGCCTATTATGACGTCGAGCGCATGAAGCATTTATTCGATAATCGTATATTCGATTTATTCGTACAAAACACTTTTTCTGTGATGTCCAACGACGTATTGGTGGCCGTCCCACTCTTCTTATTCATGGGCTATGTGGTCGAACGGGCCAACATAGTCAACCGGCTGTTTTTTAGTATCCAGTTGGCAGCGCGCCACCTGCCAGGCTCGATGGCTGTTGCCGCACTGTTCACCTGTGCCATATTCGCCACCGCTTCAGGCATTGTCGGTGCGGTTGTCACTTTGATGGGTATGCTGGCGTTTCCGGCTATGCTGAAAGCCAATTACGATGAAAGTTATGCCGCGGGTGTCATTTGCGCCGGTGGCTGTCTTGGCATTCTTATTCCACCTTCAATTATGCTCATCGTTTATTCGGCTATCGCTGAAATATCGCCCTTACGATTGTACGCTGCGGCGCTGTTCCCCGGTATGATGCTGGCAGGTATGTATATGGTTTATGTCGTCGGACGTGCGACTTTAAACCCGAGTCTTGCGCCAAAACCGAAAGAGGAAGACGTTCCACCATTCGGCAAGATCGTATGGGAGCTTGTGACTTCGTTTATTCCTCTGGCGGTGCTCATCATGAGCGTACTTGGCGCCATCTTGATGGGATTAGCCACACCTGCCGAAGCGGCTGGCGTAGGCGCCGCCGGCGGTCTATTACTAGCTTTAATATATCGTTCACTGAGCTGGGATCGATTAAAGCAGGCCGTCTACCTGACCGCAAAAACATCGGCCATGGTCTGTTGGTTGTTCGTCGGTTCGTGGACGTTTGCCTCAGTATTTTCATACCTCGGTGGTCATGAACTGATCAATGACTGGGTGCTGTCGATGGATCTCGGTACGGTTGGCTTTCTGGTGTTAGCGCAAGCGATAATTTTTGTCCTCGGTTGGCCGTTAGAGTGGACCGAGATTATCATCATCTTTGTGCCGATATTCCTGCCCATGCTGGAAACCTTCAATGTCGATCCGTTATTTTTCGGTATCCTCGTAGCGCTGAATTTACAGACGTCATTTTTGACGCCACCAATGGCCATGGCGGCCTATTACCTGAAAGGCGTGGCACCTCCACATATACAGTTGATGACCATATTTAGAGGCATCATGCCTTATCTGGCAATCATTATATTCTCGATGGTATTGCTTTATAACTTCCCGGGCATTGCGCTCTGGCTACCGGTTTATTTGTTTGGATAAGCAATCTTTAAAAGCCATCGACAATGAGTAAGTTCGATATAAGTACCGCTAACCTGCTCAGTGCCTGCGATGCTCGAAAAGCCATAGACGAAGGGCTTTTGAGTTCGCAGGAACTGGTAGAAGCCTGTTTTGCCCGAATCGATGCACTCGAAGACTCGATTGGTGCCTGGACGCATCTGGACAAAGAGCTTGCCATACAACAGGCACGCGAAGCCGATGAATCCCGTCGCCGGGGATTGCGCGTCGGCGCGCTGCATGGTTTACCCATTGGTATTAAGGATATTATCGATACCCAGGATTATCCGACCGAACTCGGTACTGTACTGCACCAGGGTCGCAAACCATCGAAAGATGCCACGCTGGTATCACTACTGAAAGAAGCAGGTGCTATCATCATGGGTAAAACCGTGACCACCGAGCTGGCGGTTTTCTCACCCGGGAAAACCACTAATCCGCATAATAATGCACACACCCCCGGTGGCTCGTCCAGCGGGTCGGCGGCGGCGGTTGCCTCAGCAATGGTACCGCTGTCTGTTGGCACACAAACCAACGGTTCGGTCATTCGTCCCGCGTCGTTTTGCGGCATATACGGATTCAAACCCAGCTTTGGCCGCATTTCCCGTCATGGTGTGCTCAGGCAATCACCGCCACTGGATACGGCAGGCGTGTTCGCGCGCGGCCTCGAAGACCTCGCCTTGATTGCCGACGTAGTCATGCGATACGACGCCCAGGATGATGCCATGCTACCCATCGCACCGCCCTGCATCAGCTCGGTTATGGCAGAGCCTGTCCCGACGAATCCAGTTTTCGCCTTTGTTCGCACCCCGGCCTGGGATAAGGCTGAACAGGTCACCAAGGACGGCTTTCGCGAACTCATCGAAGCCGTCAACGAAAGTAAGGCCAAAACTATCGATATTTTCGATTTACCAGCTCAGTTTGATAATATTTATGAAGACCATCGCAAAGTTATGGAAGCTGACCTGGCTCGAAATTTTGCTGAAGAATACACCCGCGGCAAAGCCGAACTAAGCGACGTACTTTGCAGCATGATAGAACGTGGCCAGAAAGTCACAGACGAGAAGTACAATGCCTCGGTAGCAACAATAGCCGACTATGCCGACTGCCTCGACGAAATATTTGAGTTATACGATGCCATCCTGACACCGGCGACCCCAGGGCCAGCACCAAAAGGGTTACAGGCCACCGGAGACCCTGTGATGAATACCATATGGACATTTTGCGGCACACCCGCGTTAAACCTGCCCATATTGCAAAATGAAGACGGGCTACCATTCGGTGTGCAACTCGTCGGTGAAAAAGACGATGATGCCCGACTATTTAGAACCGCTCGCTGGTTGCTGGATAGTTTAAATGACCTTTAATAACAGCCAGATAATGGTAACGAGAGATATCCATGGATAATTTAATTAGCAGCGCCATCGCAGTCGCCGTATTCCTGGCCTTTGTTATTGGCCTGGCGGTTTCGATCAAATCAATACCCTTTGCGGTGATCATACTAGTCGTGTCGATCATGGTCTGTATTGAATTTTTTCAGTCCGCGAAAGAAGGCCTGAAAAATGATGTCAATAAAAAGGCCTGAGGCTACTGCCGGGTAACACCCCCCAGGGGCTGGTCTCCTTGCCGTGAGAGAAGTAGGCGTTCATGCTATCGGGTCAAAGCTACCCTATATTTAATTTAGGCCTCGCGATACACACTCAACATGTCATGCAAAGTATGCGCATGCTCCGCCGCCTCGCTGCCATGCGCAGTCAGATAACCACCATCAGCCTGAGTAATAAACCCACTCTCGAATAAACGCTGCGCCGCCGCAATCATCGTAGCGTCGG
Organism: Gammaproteobacteria bacterium; assembly: GCA_030595795.1. Taxonomy (GTDB): domain Bacteria; phylum Pseudomonadota; class Gammaproteobacteria. Next base: position 26,195 of record JAUVCH010000051.1, on the reverse strand, counting down.
CATCTTTGTGAATCTTAATGCCATCCAGGCCAGTCGCAGATTTAAAAATCATCAACACAGCTAACTCGGCGAGGTTTTCGGGGGTGTAGGTCATTTAGGCGTCCTCATTATTGAGTGATTCATAATGCCATTAAAAACCTGAATGTAAAACTATCAATCCGTTATATAATTTCGACAATAAATTTTTTCGGTGATTCGTTTATGTACCAACTCTACTGGGCGCAGGAAACCGGCGCAATGGCACCTCAAATACTGCTCGAAGAAGCCGGTGCAGATTACCAGCGCGTCATCGTCGAGGCAGGTATGGAAGAAAAAACCGGCTATCTGGCGATTAATCCTCGCGGACAAATACCCGCAATAATGTTGCCCGATGGCACAATCATGACCGAATCAGCCGCGATCGCATTACATATTGCTGACAGTCACCCGGAATCAAAGTTATTACCAGCCACCGGTAGCACAGAAAGAGCACAGGTCTATCGCTGGTTATTTTATGCCGTAGCCAATTTATACGAAACCGACCTACGCCTCTATGACAGCGAGCGCTTCACCACCAACCCAGATTGTGCCGACTCTGTAAAACGACAGGCTCGAAAAGACATGGATAGGGCTTTTGAATTAATCGAACAACAACTCGGAGATGGACCCTACCTGCTGGGTGAGCAATACAGCGTCATCGACCCCTACCTGTTAATGCTAGCTTACTGGCATGAGCAGCCATCTGAATTACTCGCACGAAACCCCAGGTTAAAGAGACTCTGCGAAACCGTGCAACAGCGCCCCGCAGTGCAGCGTATCTGGTCGCAGCATTATCCTGTTGGGTGATGGCTAACCTTACTATGTCTTTCAATAAGATAGGAGTATAGAGGGGTTATCAAAAAAGTCATCAAAGGTTGCCAGGCGGCCGGAGAAGCGATTAGTCAGAATACTCAGGTTTTGGATCAACTCAATCACACATCAGGAGAAAATAATGAAGACCGCTTTGTTACATCATCCCGTATGCATTAAACATGAGGCCCGACCAGGCCACCCCGAACGCCCTGAGCGACTAATTGTGTTCGAAGAACAGTTGCATGCATCACCAGTGATGGATCAGATAACTGAGATCGAAGCACCGATGGCAACACCTGAACAAATCGGGCGTGTTCATACTCAGGCATATATTTCGATGGTCGAGTCATCTGCCCCCGCATCTGGAGAGGCTCTGGTTCAACTCGACCCGGATACTGCAATGAATGAATATTCTCTGGAAGCAACAAAACGTGGGGCCGGAGCTGCCTGTAAAGCAGCCGACATGGTTCACAATAGCGAGGCTCGGCACGCATTTTGTGCGGTTCGCCCCTGCGGACATCACGCGACCCGGGATCGAGCGATGGGCTTTTGCATATACAATGGAATCGCTGTCGGCGCCGCCTACGCCCTCGAACAGCTAGGATTAGATCGCGTTGCAATTCTGGATTTCGATGTTCATCACGGCAATGGAACTGAAGATATTTTTGAAGATGAGCCACGAGTATTGTTCTGTTCAAGCTTTCAACACCCTTATTACCCTTATTCAGATCCGGTCTCAGATCGTGACAATATTATAAAATCACCATTAGCAGCAGGCAGTGGTGGCACAGAGTTTCGGCGAGTTGTGATTGAGGACTGGATGCCCGCACTCGAAGCTTTCAAACCACAGATGATATTTATATCAGCGGGTTTCGATGCCCATGAGGACGACCCTCTTGCCCAACTTTGCTTCTCGCAAGATGACTACATCTGGTTCAGTGAACAAATAGTGGCATTTGCAGATCAAATCTGCCCGGGCCAGATAGTTTCTTACCTTGAAGGAGGATACGATTTGAGCGCTACCGCGAGCAGTGCGATTGCCCATCTGGACGTTCTTTCCAGCCAGTGATTGAGGCTATGCAAATCGATTGTTTCGGAAAGAGGACCTTATCTAATTCTGTACGCGCCTTCCCGCACGGGCCGCCGCAGATTCACGGTGAAATATATAAGTCACCGAAGCGACGATGATTCCGCCGCCGGTAATTACCCAGGGGTCGAGCGATTCACCAAAAACAAAATAACCAAGCAGCGAAGCCCAGACCAGTTGCAAAAATGAAATGGGTTGGGTGACAGTCAGTGGTGCACAGGCAAATGCCCGGGTTAGCGTGTAGTGGCCAGCCGTTGCGAAAACTGCTGTAAGTAACAACCAGAATAATTCAGTAGCCGTCGGTGTTTGCCATTGCCATAGTGCGCCAGGTAACAAAACGAGAGTGCAAGCAATCGACAGCATCACGACGATCTCCCCGGAGCTGCGTGTTCCGGTAAATTTTTTGGCCAACAAAAATGAAGCAGCAAAAAATGGTGCTGCCAATAATTGCGCCAATGCGCCCAGTTCAATGGTTTGGAAACCAGGACGTAGAATAACCATCGCGCCGATAAAGGCGATCACAATCGCGGCGATTCGCCTGGCATGGAACACTTCGCCCAAAAATATAGCTGCGCCTATGGTTGTGAATATCGGCGAGGTATAGCCAATCGCAGTAACCTCTGCAATGGGTATACGCGCCATGGCATAAAACCACAGCATGACCGCACCACCATGCGCCAGACCACGCAGGGCGTATAATTTGTACAGGCTAATTGACGGTGCGCGAAAGTTGTCTTTTTGCAGTAATCGAAATAAAACGGGCACAACCAGCAAGGTACCAAACGCATAACGTATAAACGCAGCCTGTACCGCAGGCATGTCCGATCCAAGGTGCCGAACAATTCCCGTCACCGCAACAAATAGCGCACCCGTTAATAGCATCCAGGCAATGCCAGCTGCCGTCCGGTTCGATGTGTGGTGAGTGGCTTTATCCGGTAACTCGATGGTAGTGGCTCCGTACAGCATGGTGGGAATGGATCGCGCAGTATGCACTCATGGGGTGTGTCGTGCAGTGCTCTTTTTGGGTGAGGGATTACTCGAATTAAAATAAAAGCGCAGCTCAATCGAAAATATAATCTGGAACGACCCCTGGATTTCTCTTAATTTAATCCGCAGCATTTTTTATATTTTTTGCCGCTACCACAAGGGCAGGGTTCATTGCGTCCAACCTTGGGGGTGGCGTGTATAAAGGTGGTATCAGCCCTTTTAACGAATTTGTAAAAGTGCCTGTGGAGTGCTTTGACTTTAGATTGAATACTCGATTGTAATTGATAGATTTCGGAATCCGACATTGATGCCAGCGCCTCGAAGCCATCATCAGTACAAAAATGGCGGATCGGGTATAAACAGATTTCCAGTTGTTTCATATCCTGTGGTTTCATCTCACCCCACAGATTTAAACCCTTTACAAAACCTTCACACCATTCATCGACGATGAGTAATTCGGAAGATGGGTGATCGCCACCCAGAAACAATGGTTCATATTCCTGACCCTGAAAATCAGACATCACCCCGTTGTAGTGCAGCATAATTGATTTACTAAATTCGGTTATTTCCTGTTCCGATTCCCACTCCGGAGCAAGATGTTCACCACCCCATATGACGGGCATCCAGGTGGATGGCATGATAGTGATCGGTGCACAGGCAAGTGCGGCAAAAAAGCCGTCGAGTTCCGAGATGTCTAAAATGGAATCATCACTGCCGTAACGCAGTAGGCAATTTTCGACAACTTGAAAGAAATCATCTTCTTCGTCATTGAGTTCAACTTTAAGAGGCTCGAACGGGTCTTCAAAACCATGCATTTCAGCGAAGGTTGGTTTAGGGGTTGAACGTCGAGTACGAAATCCGAGGTCTATTTCCACCTCTTCCAGATCACCCGCGCAGCTTAAATCAACACAACCTAAAGCAAACATACTGCGAATTTCATCGATAGCTTCAACTGCTTTTAAATCCATTAACTGGGCAATTAACAATCCATTCAAGACTCGCTCTGACGTGTAGGGATGTTTCATGTAATCGAGATAAATATCGATCACCTGTAACCGATGTGCCGGATAACGTTTGGCAATTTCACACAGCGCATCTACGGCCAGGCAATAGCTGAATTCATTTTTGCCAAGTTGTTGCCAATAGTCGACCAGTGTCGGAATAGCAGCAGGGCCGATCATCCCAATTACCTCAGGCAATTCACTCTGCGCGTAATCGTCATCATAAAGCGTATCGAAACTCTGGATGATGGGCACGATGGACGCTTCATTGCCGAGCTGCCCCAGAGTTCGCCAGACATGCACCTGTGCCCAGACTTCGGGTCGATCCGAATCCATTGCATCTATTTCTTCATCGGCATACAGCATGAGCAGCGTGGGTACATCGTCGAGAGTAAAGCCATATTGCTTCACATAGTTCGGCCAGTTACGTTTGTTGTCTGGCTCACCGAGTGTCAGAAGTGTTTGTATTTTTGGGTTGTCTGAGTTCATAAGAATTCCTGGTCGTACCTGTGGGATTGGAACATTGTAATAAATAGGAGCAGCTTACTCACTCTCAATCATACTAATTATAAATTCGACAAAAGGTCTGATGTCTTCACCGACCGAGGCTGATTCTAAAGCACTGAGATATTTGTCCCGAGCTTCTTTAGTCACAATCACCCAATTAAATCCACCAACGACAAATAAGAAATTCATCAAAAAACGAGCCGTTCGGCCATTACCGTCGAAATAGGGATGTATGAAACCGAAAATGAAATGCCCCAGGATGGCCTTTACTACGAAAGAATCTTCCTCAGCTATACACTCTTTCAAAGCATCCATGCTATCCATCAATTGCTCGCTTGCCGGTGGTACGTGCCTTGATGCTCTAATGTATATGGGCCCCTTCCTGAAACCAGCCAAATCCATTTCACTAATAATGCCAGCTGTTACACAAGGTTTAAACATCGATGTATGCCACTGTGTAATACCGACATCAATTAGATAATTTAAATCTTCTTTTTTATAGGCTTCTGTTAATGACTGCTTAACCTGATTGAAGGCATCATAATAACCCCGTGCTGCAAGCGCATTTTTTGCATCGTTATCCTGCGTGATTGTTTCGGGAGACCAATCTCCAGAGCTAACCTTTTCAATTAACTCAGGCGTTACCGCATACCCCTCAATCGATAACGAATGATAAGCATCGTGGATATAAACCTCATCAATTTTAGCCAGGGTTTCATTCAGCGACCTTGAGTGAAAATCAAAAGATGGTTTGATAATCGAAAACCCTGTAATCACCTCCTCCCTCATTTGTTGCCAGATAATCCTGATTCGGCGAGCACTAGCATCTTCTTTTTTTCCTTTAGCTAAAATTACCGGCGGAACAAGAAAGGGATTTTTAACCTTTATACCTCCGAAAGCACCGCCAATAATAGCTTCTAACTTTTTACTCTCCGCCCGCATTTTCAGGGCATCATAAGCGCCAATAATACGACTTGCAGAGGCCAGATTTTTCGAACGCAATAGTGCTTCAGCCAGTTTATCTAATTCGGCAGATCTCAATGCAACTTGCATATTCACAGGGTGTTTTTGAAAAGACCGGGGTACCGAATTCGCTAATGCTATTTCCAAAGGAAATACCACTACCCCCCTATGCTTAGTCAAAATATCCGGCTTTGTTTTACTCTTTACTATCAATAAACTCATGTTATTGGGAAGATGAGTAATATCGTCCGTACCATTATTAACAAACACCACGAGTTGGGCAGGCATCGTATTGCTATGTGTATGGATATCCAGAGACGCCTCTGCGCTCAGCCAATAATCATTCCCAAATCGAGAGACCAGATACTGGCCAATAAAAGACCAGATTGACTCATACCAAAGGGCAGATTCGCCCGCTCCCTGCGCAGACAAATCGGCATCGAATAAATACCATCCCTTAATAATTCGTTTCAGATAGCCCTGTTTTACCAGTATCGCCTGTTGCTTGGGCTTTATGTTTTTTGAATGAACAATATTGCCACGAGCACTCTTGCTTACATCCGACAAAGCTTCCGCTACTAATTCATTGATAGTTTTTGCCATAGTTATGCTCGTTGCAGTTATGGTGATTAGCTTTAACTTCAAATACTTGACTGTTGTAAGCTATTAATATCAACAGTAAATCCATCGTGGATTATTACGGATTACGATACCAGATTATTGCGGATTACTATACCTGATTATTACGGATTACGATACATGGTTATTACGGACTAAATCAGCAATAGATTTAGCGGTTCTTATCTGAAAGGGCTCTGACCTTGGCTTTTTTCTATTTAGCTATTGGGCCGAGCGATTCTACCAATATTATAAGCTCTTTAGTGATGTCGGTGAGTTCCTTTAAAAGCTGAGGCGATATTTCCAGGTGCCCTTCATACTCTGCAATGTTACGAACATTATGACATTTGTCTAAAATGCGCCATTTGACGTTATCCAGCCCAACCGTTTGTTTCAAACTCTGGAATACCAGATAGCGATTATCTGAGCGATAGCCGTGCCAACGCATTGCCGCTAAAGAGGCCGCATGGGCTGCACCATAAACCAGAGTAAATCTACCTTCTTCCGATAACCCCTTTACATTGGCATCCTGTAACTGACGCTTTGCCGAAGCGACCATGCCATCAAATTCTTTCTGATCCGGAAGCTCCAGCTTGAGCTTGTTGATTCTTACCAGATAATCTAATAGCTCTAATGTCATCTTCGCTTCCTTTTATCATTATCTTTGGTTGTTCCATCACGCGCGTAACAAAGCTGTTATCATTTTCAAGTTTAGCCAGAAATTCTTTCATTCCATATATCGTAGGATTTATTGATCGTTGCAACGATTCGTCGAGTGGCATAAGCAGTTCCAGAACCTGGCCATAACTTAAATCATTGCCAATTAACATCAGGTCAATATCGCTTGATTTTGTTTCCAACCCTTTTGAAACTGAGCCATAAATAAATGCCAGCTCAATATTATCATCCAGAGGTTTAAGCCTTTCTTTTATTTCGTCAGCAACGCCAAAGGACTTTTTAACGATACTGACTAGCTCCTGGAAAACAGGATTATTAGCGTTCGCCTGATAATGATTCTGGTTACCCTCTTTGGTAATCGAAATGATACCCGCTCCAACCAGCCTCTCTAGCTCCCGGCTAACCGTTCCGCGCCCCATAGCGACGCGGCGCATGATCTCATTGGTATAAAAGCTTTCATCCGGTTTTCCAAAAAGAAGCCCTAGCACTTTCTGTTGTGTTTTGGTGAATAAAGCATCACCTATAGAACTCACTCCCACTTCAAGTCACCACAACCCCCAAAAAGGGTACTATAGGCCCCTTTTTGGGGATTATCAAATATTGAATGGCTTTGCAGGGAGGTAGCGTGGTACAGGGTTAAGATTCCAGGTGCTCGATTAATAAACTGATGATTCGGTTGTTTAGGTCGGTGGTGGTTTTGTTTTCGTAGGATTTGAGGTTTTGTCGTTCGGTGCCTAGTTTTCTGGCTTTTCGTCATTCCGGCCTACGAGCCGGACTCTATTTCAAATAAACTCGGAAATTCAATCACTTCTTAAAAACAACCTTCCGATGATGGGCCATATATTCCTGATGCCTGTCATTCAACAAAACCGACATTGCCGCATCAATCCCAAGCACATCAGAACATTCCAATTCCGGGGAAACCATAATACCACCCCGTTCCTCAAACGAAACAAACCCTAAATCAAAAGCCTTATCGATATTCGGTAAAAGTAGCAAGCCATTAAACGGATCGAGACGCTCCTTGTGTTTCGATTTCCGCCAGGGCTTAATATGAGAAGCAACCAAAAATCGCGTGTCGCCAAAACCGGTCACTGCGCAGCCATTCCAATACTCGATTAGTCCTTTTCTGAATTTACCTTGTCCAACCCGTGCATTGATCAGGGTGGCTTTCTCAGTCTTTCCAATTTCGGTGCTTTGAATTAGCTCTTCGATATCATCCTGTATTTCTTCGTTTGAAGTGTCGGAAAGATATTCGGCATAGGCTTTTAACGCAGAACTGTACATGCCGTTGCCTTTGGTATTCCTGGCAACAAAAATATCTGCCTGGGAGAGTTTTTCAGAGATTTTGGCGAGGGCTTTAGGGCTTGTGATGTCGAGTAGCGAATCTTTAATTAACTTGGCTTCTCCGGCCCAATCGGACATGACACCGGAAATAGCCGTTGAATAGCTTTTTGCGGAGCGTTCAGATTTTCCTATTTGTTGGAGCCAGGTTTGGAAGTTCATAGAGACTCGGGAATATCCTTGATCAATATTTCGGTAATCATCGTCTCTACGGATGCGACATCGGTAATACTAACGAGAGGTATAGCGAGCGCTCTTGCCCGTTTAATTTTTCTATCACTACGCGATTTTATTGAGTCTGTCGGAACTTCCATTATCTCACCAATAGTAGTCCGTTTTTCGGCATTTAACACTATACGACTATAATCATAACTCCAGGAATTCCCAACCTTCTCGCCATCTTCAAATTCTATCCATCCAGCCGAAACGAACGGTTCATCCATACTGTTTGGGTCATTAATATCATCGACAATAACTGATATGAAACTTAGTACATGAATCTCTTCTTTATGTAGAAAGAACCTGAAAACATCCTGCGGCATCCAATAGGCTGGGGAACTAACATTCCGAGAACCTCCAGCCATAGCAACACTATTGTACGGTGTCCAACCTGCTTTTTTCATATGCTCTTCGCCGGAACGTAACAAGAGACCTATATCTTCGAACAATTGACGAACTTCGCGTATAGCTAGAAGCATATTCGCGCCCTTCTCATTCATTGGTGATACCTCCATGGGGACTTGAAATAATTTGTATTTACTTGCCAGTTAAACTTCTTTGGTAGATTGCCAAATTTCCAATTAGAAGTTCCAGGTTGATAGGAAAATCCCCACCCATTAAAAAATCGCATCCCCAATCTATCCAACAGGGCTTTTAGATCACGAAGCATTAAATTATCCGTGTCAGTACAAATCGAATAAAGATGCCGCCAGGATAACCAATAGATGGATGGTATGGAATCTGGTACTTTTTTGTTTAATTCTTTACATGCGTTATCAATATCGCCTCTGGGGAATCCAGTACCCCCTGTCAGATAAATCAATATTGGAGTTCGTCCTTCCCTTTTACTAATAGACCTGAGATTTACCCATTCACGCGCTAGTTGGTCTGTCACAAGTTGCGCCTCTGGATCAGCCTCAGAGGATTTTCCGGACAGATATTTAGCCTCTATTAATATCAATAAGGATTTTCCGCTTGAGTAGTTTAGCTCTAAAACCACATCCGGTTCACATCCGTTGCAGTTCGGTTCATCCCACCAGGGCCAAAATGTGTAGGTGATATCCTGCTGAACAATATCACCCTGCTCAGCTAACCCAGATAACGGATGACCACCATCGATATCTTCAGCAAGGCTTAAAAACTTCAAAATCCCGTTTTCTGGTTCTACATATCTCAGCAACCCAAAAACATTGGATGTAAGAACATCCTCCATATTTTCTTGTTCTCTTGATAGCTTTCCTTTAAATATTGCTTGTAACATAAAAATTAAATTACATCGTATCTTCCGTTAAAGAGAAATAGTGCCACGACATTTCGGGTATGACTGACACCCCAAAAATTGATTTCCGGCATTAGCGCCTTGCCTAGCAGTTCGACGCACCATACCGGCATTGCATCTAGGACATTTTGGGTTTTCGTCATCGGATTGAATGGTTTTTGTCGACATAGCAATAGCGTCAACGTCAATAGTGTTTACGATTTTGGCTCCATCAATCAATTCAATATTCCGGCCTTTTACAAAATCCTTTGCGCTAGCTGTAAATTCACCAGAAGCCATAACAAAACCACCCACCGCACCATTGGTAACTATGACACCGAGCAACTCTCTAACTACTTTTACCCCAACGCTGGTCGACCGCCATTGCTTACACTGAACTAAATAACACTCACCATCTTTTATCGCCACCAGGTCGACACCACCATCCGCCCCAGGAAGAGCTAACTGCCGAACGGTATAACCCTTTTCTTCGAAATATTTTCCGACTAGCAATTCGAATTGTTGCCAGTTCATATCAGATAAGGTTTGAATTTCAGGGTTTTGTTTTAGATGACCATACAGCGAATTTTTCTTTTGCCGCTGAATGATAGAGCTAATGGCGCCGAAGATGAACACAACAGGGAATACGTATTGCAGATACCCCGATATTGTTACGACTAGCTGCTTAACAAAGTAGGGAACCATCGTTTCTAGCCCAACAGTTTTGTCAACTTGAAGGCTACCAATAAAATGAAATAGAAAATAAGAAATAACAGCTAAAGCAACGCCTACCCACCAGGGGAACATGGTGGTTATGTCCATAATGTCTTTTAATAGCGAACCCTTTCTTTTAGCCATTTTTTATGAATCCATCGCTTCTAATTCTTTTAGCTTGATCCCAGCTGAATTTTTCCAAGCGGTTAACCCATTAGATGCACCACCACGGATTACTGCTGCAGCCAAACTTGGGCTGGTGAATTCATGGTTCTTATCGAAAATATAATGATCACTATTTAAGACAAGAATTCCTTTATCTATCAGTAATTGACGCCGCACGCGATTTCGGCCTGCTGATTTTCTACTTTCAAGTACTGCCTGTGAACCCTTAAAGATAACAAAACCATTATCAGTTCTATTTCCATAGGCAAGCAACCCTTTTATTTTGCAGACTAGCTTTTCTCTAACCTCTTTTCCGCTTTCTAGTGGAATCGAAAATAACGATGTACCCATAATCGGTAACAACCTCAAAACCCGATCAAGAAATATATCCATCTCGGCCTGATCCGCTTCAGGCAATCTGGCGCCACTGGATTGATTATTTTTGATAACGCCTTTCCCTGCTTCTAGACCGAGTTGAATCAACTTACCTTCAAGGTATTTTATATGTGCTTTGGTCAGATTCTCATCCTTACTCACAAATGCCACAACCTGATTCCAGTAGTCTTTATTTAAATGATGCTGTTTCAGTCGTTTAGCGACCTCCTCGGCTTCACCGACATAAGCAGTAGGTTCACCAGTCTCTTCATCGCTTCCAATGAGAAAATAAACCCCTGGGCGCGAAGCCTCTTCGCGCTTACTTAACTCGTCCATTTCCTTTCTTGAACAGGCAATCGCTTTACCTGACCAATTGGATATCTCAGCGGTGCGCAAGCCAGAAGAAGAGCCTTTGACCAGGAATATTTTTATTGATAGTGATTCATTCATTTTTTAATTTGGCCTTTTTCTAAATTCGAGAAAGGAGAAAAGGGGTCGAAGCCCTTATCGTGTTCACGGACAGCAATGCCCAAGGATTCCAGGAGATTCAAGCGAATTTTATCCCAAATAACCCAACCACCAACCAAAAGCTCCCGGTCGATCTGTATACGGGTGTGACAACAGTCCATCCTTGGACTGTTTCCCTTTGGGCGTCCCGGGGACGCCTCGGACCAATCCCCACTACAGGCTGGAATGACGTACCCCTCAATCAAACAAAACCCCCGAATTCATTTCCGATGGCGGCTTCCAGTCAATCCCATACTTTTCTTTGAGCAACCCAGTCTTAGCCGACCAGAACATATGACAAAAGCCCATCCCGACTTTTTCTAAGGAATATCCTTCCCTTGCCAGCGACGCTTCGACTTCGTCGTCGATGCTGGCAAATATTGACTGGTATTTCGGATCATCTTCTACCGGGTCGCGTTCCATATTTCTACTCCGATTGGCATCTGATTTTGCTATAATACCCGAATTAATTTTAAGCACTGGTTAATGTATGTCTATCGTAAACAGGTCGGTCGCTAAAAAAGTCAAACTGACTGAAGAAAAAAGTGATTATAGATACTGGGTCAATCAGTCCATCGAAGCAAGGCTCGATGCACTAGAGTCGATTAGAGAAGAATATAATAACTGGAAATTTAATGATCAACAAAGATTTCAAAGAGTTTATCGAGTTATTAAACAAAAATAATGTTAGATATCTGGTAGTTGGCGGCTACGCGCTCGCATTTCATGGTTATCCCCGTTATACGAAGGACATAGATTTTTCTGGATATGGGTGAACAGAGATAACGCTCAAAACATTGTTAAGACGCTTGAAGAATTTGGCTTTTCATCCCTTGATCTTAGTGAAGATGATTTTTTAAAGCCTGGTTATGTTGTCCAACTTGGTCAGCCGCCGGCACGAATAGATTTGCTCACTAGTGTCACAGGCCTTGAATTTGAAGAATGCTATGAATCCAGAGAGCATATTGAAATCCAGGGCTCAATGATCGATTTTATCGATCTGGATAGTTTTAAAAAGAATAAAAAAGCGGTGGGTAGACACCAGGATCTTGCCGACCTCGAAAACATAGAATAGCGAAAAGGGAGCTAAACTCTTATCGTGTTTTCGTACAAGCCAAGACGACTTTCCTTCCGAATAACCCAACCAGCGGCCAAAAACTTCCGGTCGATCTCTTTACGGGTGTAACAACAGTCCATCCATGGACTGTTTCCCTTTGGGCGTCCTGAGGCGGAAAAGTCCCCGCTGTGCCAGCGCGAAAATGCACCACTGGATTATCCATAATTTCAAAGCAGAAACTAGAGAGTTTAATTGGGTTGTGGGACTTTCAAAATCAGGTTGGACTTTCCTGCCTTTATTAAAAATATTGTGTTAAACGTTGGAACACTAGTGACTTTGCTTCATTATTCACCACTCGATTGAGTTAACTTCACCATTGTTTTGAAGAGATTGCTTCCTTGCTGAAAAAATACAACTGGGGTTTTCTGGTAATTCTCACGACTTTTTTACTGTCGTCTTTATCACCGGCATTTGCGCAAGATACCGATGTGGCATTTGAAACCTGCCTCGCCGCACTGGGTGAGCGTGCGCGCAGTGAAGGCGTGGATACCGCGATCGTAACTTCAGTATTGAAAGATACCAGGCGCCTCCAAGGCGTGATCAATCTCGATCGAAGCCAGCCAGAATTCACAAGTACCTTTGCCGACTACTATCTCCGCCGGGTAACAACACAACGCGTGGAGCAGGGTCGCGCGCTTTATGACAAACATCGCGATCTGCTGAACCGGGTGCAACTTGAATACGGCGTGCCTGCCCATTATCTGCTGGCTTTCTGGGGCCTCGAAACCAACTATGGTAGTTATTTCGGTAAAATCCCCACGACAGACGCCCTGGCAACGCTGGCCTGTGACCCACGACGGGCGAGCTTTTTCTCTGACGAATTCATTTCGGCGCTCAAGATTATTGCCACCGGTGATATCGAGCTAAAGCGCATGCGTGGCTCCTGGGCGGGTGCCATCGGGCATGTTCAGTTCCTGCCGTCGGTATTTTTGAAATATGCAATCGATGGAGATGGGGATAGCCGACGCGATTTGTGGGGAAGCATCCCCGATGCACTGGCTTCAGCAGCTAATTTCCTCCGGGGTATAGGCTGGCAGCAAGAGCTACGTTGGGGACGCGAAATCAGGTTGCCGCAGAATTTCGACTACAGTTTCGCTGGTCGAGACCAGAAACGGTCGCTGAAAGAATGGGTAGGCCTCGGTATTACCGATGCCTATAGCGGCACTCTGCCATTGCTCGACATCAACGCCTCTGTGCTGGTACCCGCTGGTCACCGTGGCCCTGCTTTTCTTGTCTACGACAATTTCGAAGTCATCATGCGCTGGAACCGTTCCGAGAATTACGCTATTTCGGTAGGACGACTGGCCGATCGTATTGCCGGAAGTGTGGCGTTGACTCGCGAAGCAGACCCGGACGGCGAAGCAATCACTATAGCGGAAGTAAAACGTTTACAGCAGGACCTTGTGTTGCTGGGCTACGATGCCGGCAAAGCGGACGGAATGTTCGGTCCCGCTACCAGGCGGGCACTGAGCCGCTTTCAGAACGCGAACGAAATGATTGCTGACGGACATCTTAATTCCGAGGCGTTGCAGGCCGTGCGCAATACCGCAGCAACAATGTGATTCTAAATTCCAGGACATCACCCCACCACCTTGTACCCCTGCTTTCCCTCTGCGCCTCAGCGTCTTTGCGAGAGAATTATTTTATTTATTGGCCTGGGCAAGCATTGCTCGGCAACAGCTCCTCGGTAACTGCTCCTGCGTTACCCTACTACCGTCCATCCATGGACATATGCGTTGCTCTCGGTCTCTGTTCCCGACTCGACTCCATCACTTGCATCCATGCAAGCGTACCACCGATACGTCGGACCGCCGGGACGCCGGCCGCACCATCCATGTAGGCGTCCTCGCAATGACTATCAGAGGTAATTCGGTTTTCAATCTCTCGCGACCAATCAACCGTCTTCATCAAAACTACATATCCTGTTACGACCGTTCTTCTTGGCCTGGTACAAGGCTATATCCGCCTCCTCAACCAACAGGGTCATGCTGGTACCATGCACCGGCTTTATTGCTGCGACACCGATGCTAACCGTCACATAAGGTTTTATCGGTGATGCGACATGCGGAATGGCGGCGGCCTGAATGCCACTTAGGCACTGCTGCGCAACTTCCATGGCACCTTCCAGATCTGACTCGGGCAGCAGGGCAACAAACTCTTCACCACCATAGCGCGCCAGGGTATCTGATGATCGTTGCATGCAACTGCTTAAGGTTTGAGCCACTAACGTCAGGCAATCGTCACCTCGCAGGTGACCATAGTTGTCGTTGTATTCTTTGAATTTATCGATGTCGATCATTAAAAGCGCCAGTTGTAGCCCTGCTCTGACACTGCGCCGCCACTCGGTCAACAGGCGCATATCGAACTCGCGGCGATTGCAGATAGACGTCAGCGCATCGACGCGGGCAATATTACTGAGTTGTTGCTGCGAGCGTCGTACCTGTAAATGCATATCCAGGCGTGCCTTTAAAACCTTGGGGTGAAATGGTTTGGCCATAAATTCTGTTGCGCCAACTTCGAATGCTGTTACTTCGGCATCTATAGTTTTAACATCCGACACAAAAATGAGAGGGAGTGTCGTTTCAGCATAAGAACTTAATATATCGCGCCACCAGCCACTGCCTTTATCTTCTAAATCTTTTATAAAGGACATGTTAATGATTACCAGATCCGGCATGCTCTGGTTCCGTAGCTGAACCAGCAGAGCGTTAAAATCCTTGACCACTTCAACCTGACAATCGTGCATTTGCTGAATAATCATCTGCAGGCTGGGCACATCACTGTCCAGAACAAGTATCCACTGCCGTTGCTCGAGTTCGCTTGAGGCATGTGGCAACTGATCAGAAATCAGAGAACCCGTTTTCAGGAACCCATCTATCTCTGACTCCAACGGAAAACCGACTACCGTCTCTCCCTTACCACTGATAGTGATGGGAATAGCGCGCTCGAATTCCTGATTGCTATCCCAGGCAAGTTGCCACTTTTCCAGCTCGTCGGTGCCGGAGTCGGATTCATCGGGCACCCTGATATTCATTTCCTGCGTTAACGAGGTGAGGAATTCACTATCGGAAATATCTTCACCATCGATCCAAAGTGCACGGTATATTCTTTTGCGTAATTGCCTGGCCGCTGTAGGGTCTTCCCGGGCTACGCGATAAACAAGTGTCGATGCAGGGCCTGAATTGGGACGAAACAGGGGTATATTGATTTGTGTTGATGGCGCCCGGCGACAGACTTCTGCAACTTCGGCAGAGATTTCACTCAGAGTTTCAAATCCAGTCTGGCTGCTGGAAACCAGTGGTGCATGCTGGACGTTACGAAAAGACACCCGATCATCGAGTTCGAGCGCTATGAATCGTTCATTTAATGCGTAGCAGAAGGGGCAATTAAAATCAGCATAAACAACGAAGCTATCTTCATTTGTTTCGCTCATTTGTTCACTCGTTGGTGACGCCTTGCCCATGTAAAGATTTCCAGTTGACTAGATTTTGAATACAAAACCAAAAATAGCATCTCAGCATAGTGATTATAGGCTAAGGCTCTGATTTTTCTATAATTTAATATTCCGGAGTTTTTGTGCCACAAATATCGTATGCCGACTACCCTTACCCGGACGGGCTCTTACGGTACGTAGCTGGACATTAAAACCGGTTTTTTTAAGCCGCTTAGTGAAAAGCTGATCTGCCCTGGCCGACCAGATCGTGACTATGCCTTCGGGACGTAGTTTGTCGTATATTTTTTTTAAGCCCCCTGTCGAGTAAAGCCATTCGTTATCGGAAGAAGTCATCGCCTCAGGGCCATTGTCGACGTCGAGCAGGATCGCATCGAATTTTTCTGCTTGATGTTTTAATAGATCTGCCACATCACCCAGCTGCACGCGCGTTCGGTTATCTTCTATCGGTCGTCCCGCACATTGCCCCAGCAAACCCCGATTCCACTCGACTACCGCAGGCACCAGCTCTGCCACGATCACCTCGGCCGACCCCGCGACGGTCTTGAGCGCCGCCGCTAGCGTGAAGCCCATGCCGAGACCACCGACGAGTATGCGGGCATTTTCGACCCTGCTCAGACGGGTGCAGGCGAGTTCGGCCAGCGCCTCTTCGGAGTGGTGCGTGCGGCTATTCATCAAATCGCCGGGCACACCAGCAACACGAATAGCAAAATCATCATTGCGCTGCGACAGAATAAGTTCGGTATCGCTACCAGGAACAGTGGTGCTCTCGATTGTAATCCAGGGATCCATAGGGGTTGGTAAAAGTGACTCGATTATTGCGTAGCGTACGATATCACGGATCAGCTCCGCAGCCGTAATGACGAAATGTTTTTCCTGAGTTAAACTACCTCCATGATGAACCAGTTCCTACTCGCTCAAAGTTCCGGACGTAATTCGGATGAATTACTGGACGACTGTTTAAACCAACTGGGTAGCATTCCACCCGAGGCCAATTTTGGTTTTCTGTATATCAGCGATCATCTGTCGGATGCGGCGGAGTCCATCTTAAACCGGCTGAAGCAGGCTACTGATGTCGATAATTGGGTAGGCACTATCGGCATTGGTGTAATCGCAAGCAATAAGGAGTTTTACGATGAGCCTGCGATGGCGGTGATGCTGGCGGGGTTTAACGAGGCCGATTTCCATATGCTGCCCAATCTTGACTCCGATACAAAAGCACTACCAGCCGAGTTGATGGGCTGGTGCAAAGCTAATGATTTTAATGTCGGCCTGTTGCATGCCGACCCGACCAACCCCACCACGCAAGCCTTACTAGAGCAAATAGGCAATGACATTCCAGCGGCTTTTCTGGTGGGTGGCATTACCTCGTCGCGTGGGGCCAATATTCAGTTTGCCAATCGGGCCTTGCACGGTGGCATTAGCGGCGTGTTATTTTCGCAAGCAGTGCCCATTAAAACGAACCTGACTCAGGGTTGTACGCCAATTGGTAAGCGTCACGTCGTCACTCAGTGTGACGAAAATATTATCCATAGCCTCGACGACCGGCCTGCCCTCGATGTCTTAAACGAGGATGCTGGCGAAGTGATCGCACAGGACTGGCAACAGGCTGGCGATTACATTTTTGCCGGCATAGTGAATAAAAACTCTGATATGGACGACTATTCGATTCGACAAATTATCGGCATCGATACCGATGAAAAACTGATCGCTATTGGCGATTACCTGCAACACAACGATGAGATTATTTTCTGCCGCCGCGATGGTAACTCTGCGCTGGAAGATATGGAGCGCATGTTGTTAGAGCTTAAATTACGCCTTAATTCGCCGATTAAAGGCGGGGTTTATATTTCTTGTCTAGGTCGCGGAAGGAACCAGTTTGGTGATGATTCGCAGGAAGTGCGTTTTATCCATTCGGTGTTGGGAGATTTCCCGATGGTTGGTTTTTTTGCCAATGGTGAAATTCACAAGAACACGCTATATGGGTTTACTGGTGTGCTGACTTTGTTTGTTTAGAAACATTGTTGGGTTACGCCTTCGGCTCGGCTTTTTCTCCTGAGTCGCCCTACTACCTACGTCCTTGTAGGTGTAACACCAACCTACGAAGATGATTGTTCCGGGACAGGTGAGACGACCCGTTCGTCTATATGTTAATGTTCCAATCCTATGAATCTTTCCCAACTACTCGCAGACCGCGCAAAACAATACGAAAATAAAACATTCCTGCTGTTTGAGCGCCAGCCCAGAGCAGAAATTCCGGAACCATTTAAGCAAGCACTATCCTTTCGCGAACTGGATGATCGAGTAAACCAGGCTAGCCATTATCTTTCAGCACTTGGTCTGTCGCGGGGTGACGTTATTAACCTGCACCTGCCAAATTGCTCAAGTTTTATAATTCTGTGGTTTGCCGCAGCGCGTCTAGGTGCTGTAATGATGCCAACCAATGTTCTGGCCTCTGCGGCGGAGATGGCTTACCTGCTCGATCATTCGAATTCGATGTTATCTTTTACCACTGCGGAATATCTGGCCACCCTCAGACAGTGTCAGGATGAAGTCGACAGTCTGGATAAAATCGTTTTGTGCGACCCCTGTACCGACAACCCCATCGAGGATTCGTTCGAAGCGCAATTACCGGCGCAACCGTTCACAGCCTGGGATTGTCCGGCGACCGACACCGAAATGGTCGCCATCATGTATACCTCCGGAACGACTTCGAAGCCAAAGGGGGTAATGGTTAGCCACGCTAATTACATTACCGCTGGTCAGACAGTCGCCGATACGATCGAACTCACCGAGCATGATCGACAATTTGTCGTGTTGCCCCTGTTCCACGGCAATGCACAATATTACTCGACCATGAGTGCTTTATTGCGTGGCGCCAGCATCGCCCTGATGGACCGCTTTTCGGCCAGCCAGTATTTCGACCGATGCACCGAATATAGCTGCACTGTGGCCAGCCTGTTCGCGGCACCGATGCGGATGATTCTGGCACAGGAGAACAACGCCGCACATCGAAACAATCAGCTAAGAATTGTAATTTACGCGCAGAATTTAACCGAGCAGCAAATGCAGGACTGGCAGCAAAGATTCGGCGCGCCACTCGCTCAGATATGGGGTATGACCGAAACCATGGGTCCACCATTGATGAACCCGCTAAACGGCGAACGACGTAACTGGACGGTGGGCAAACCCAGCGGTAACTATGAAATTGCATTAGTGGATGAATTGGGAAAGACGGTTAAAACCGGACAGGAAGGCGAAATAACGGTAAAAGGCATTCCCGGCAAAACCATCATGGCTGGCTATTTCAAAAACTCGCAGGCCACCGCAGAGACCATTCGCGGCAACTGGCTATACACCGGCGACAATGCCATCAAGGATGACCATGGATACTACCGTTTTGTCGACCGTAAGAAGGATATGATCAAGCGCTCTGGCGAAAATGTATCGGCAGGTGAAGTCGAAAATGTTCTATTGCAGCACCCTGCAATATTTGAGTGCGCGGTAATTGGCCTGCCGGACGAAATTAAAGACGAATCGATTGTTGCAGTGGTGGTGCTAAAAGCGGAGCAATCGGTCGAGGTAGATGCGCTCATCGAGTTCTGCGCGAAAAAGTTAGCGAGCTTTAGAGTGCCGCAGGAAGTCATTTTTGCGAAATCATTGCCAAAAACTTCTGTCGGTAAAATTCAGAAGCATTTAATCCGTGATGGCCTGATGTCGGCGCAGTAATTTAATTTTGGCAATGACGACCTTTATTTAATCCAGTATTATCGCCTTTCAAATTACCCACCCCGCTTTTTATCCCGGATCCAGACAATGAAACGAACAGTCTATCTCAATGGCGAATACCTGCCCGAAGACGAAGCCAAAATTTCGATTTTTGACCGGGGGGTTCTATTCGGCGACGGCATATACGAAG
Organism: Gammaproteobacteria bacterium; assembly: GCA_030595795.1. Lineage (GTDB taxonomy): Bacteria > Pseudomonadota > Gammaproteobacteria. Next base: position 6,454 of record JAUVCH010000051.1, on the reverse strand, counting down.
TGGGCGGTGTGATCGACGGTAAGATAATCAGTTTCGAATCGCATATGGCACGTTATCATAGGTCGCTGACGGAATTGCAGATTCCAGAGCCTTTAAGCGAAGACGAAGTGTTGGCCGCATTTCGAAAGCTAGTCGAATTGAATGGTATCGAAGAGGGTCTGGTTTATATGGAAGTAACACGCGGTATAGCGGATCGCGATTTTGTCTGGCAGGATGGTTTAAAGCCGACCGTTTTCATGTTTACCCAGCACAAGCCGGACGATGAGAACCAGAAAGTCAAAACCGGCGTTAAATTGAAAAGCGCCGACGATATCCGTTGGGCACGGCGTGATATCAAATCGGTTAACCTGCTGGGCCAGGTGCTAGCGAAAAACATCGCACGCGATGCCGGCGCCTACGAAGCTTTGATGGTCGACCCGGACGGCTTTGTCACCGAATGCGGATCAACCAGTTTCTTTATAGTGAAAGGCGGAGAAATCCTGACTCGTCCCTTGAACAACAATATACTTTCCGGCATTACCAGAAAGTCAATTTTCGCATTGTGCGAGCAACACGATATTAACCTGATCGAACGTAAGTTTACGCTCACAGATGCGCTAGAGGCCGACGAAGCGATGATTAGCGGTGCTTCGAGTTATGTCTTACCGGTGGCGGAAATTGATGGACAGGCTATCGGTTCGGGCAAACCTGGCCCATGGTTTCAACGGCTATACGATATTTATGTCAATTTTGCTCGGTCGAGTGCTATTTGAACCATTGCAACGGGCGTAATAAATTACGCCCCTACGGTACTAAATACATAAACCATCTATCCCCTCACCAATTTGATTTTTCTGCCACAGAGGTATAGCGTTATCGAACCGAAATATAGGAGACTCAAATGACACAAACAATTGAATCATTTCCAAATGCCCCTGCAGGCTGGTCGCCTGAGCTCGCCAGGCAAATTGCCGAAGACGATGATATTGAATTAACCGAGGATCACTGGGAGGTGATTAGCGCGCTGCAGGAATACTATGAAAAAGTCGAAGTCCCTAAATTGCGTCAGGTGAAGGACGCGCTCAATGAAAAGTTTCACTCCAAGGGCGGCGTAAAATACCTGCATCAGGTAATTCCCACAGGACCGATTGCTGGCGGATGTAAGCTAGCGGGTCTTGATGTTCCGGCAGGCGCGGTAGATAAGTCGTTTGGGAGTGTGGCTTAACGGTTTAAAATAATCGCTGGTAGGAAATCTGCCAGCTTTCACTCGAAACCTGCGCAGAAACTTGAGCAGATTGCTGATCGCCCACGAGAAACACACGGGTTAGTTCCGATACCAGGTAGCCCGGCGACCATCCGGCCAGCACATCGGAGGGATGATGCTTACCCGCCTCCACTCTGGCCCAGGCTGTACCGATAGCGAGGCTATTAAATCCTGGTTCCATCGCTATTTTGGTACTTTCCTGTAGCGGCAGATATTCGGTATTGGTAATCGCAAACTGCGCCTGAACGGTGGCTCTGGAGTCATGCCATCGCCCAGTGCAGGGCCATCTATCGATGGCACAGGACATCAGTATAGTGCTTAAAATAGTAAAACCAGCGATTGATAATTTACGCATGCCGATTAACCACTGTGTCAACTCGCAGCAAAGGCCTCCAGCCTGTTGATCAATTCCTGCGGCACTTCAACGCCATTTTTCTCGGCATTTTGCTTCTAGAATTGGAGCGAATCGCCGATGGTGCAACCTGTCGCAGGCTGAGGGTTTGATTATTGTCTGTCATTATTTTTCCTGTTGAACGTGATTAACCAAAGTAACCTAAACCTTTAGCCATCATCGACGCACAAAAGATAATCCCACCTATGCCCATTAATTGATAATGGACAAACTTGCGTAGTTTCGCCGAATCCGTTTCGGAAAAGGTCGGCGCAATTTCCTGTTCAATTTCTTTACGCCAACCAAGATAGGTCATCGTCGGGCGAATCGACATTAAGCCAATGCCAACAAAAAGGGTGACCTTAGTCAGGAAATAGTAATTATTAAAATAATAATCTGAACCTTTATCAAAATAAAAAACACGCAACAAGCCAAATACCAATATCAACATTGCCATCAGCCCATAAGCCCGGTCTGCCCTTTGTATACGCTTTGCCGTATCAATATCTGGAGATGGTCGTAATAGCGCGTACTGTAAAACCAGTGCGGCCGTCAAAGAGAAAAAAGCAACAAAATGCACGAACGCGATCAGAGCTGAAATAAACATTAAGGCGATATCCTTGACTTAATCCAGCCGTCTGCATCGGGCCGGTAGACAATGCGATCATGCAGGCGATTTACCAGTCCTTGCCAGAATTCGAAATAATCGGGTTTCAGGCGATAACCAATCCAGGCTTCGGGCCTCGGCACGTTGCCACCCGGATACTGCTCGCGCAGGCGCTGAACCTCTCCTTCCAGTGCAGCGCGATTTCCTACCGGTGATGTCTGCCAGGAAGATGCCGCACTAAACCGGCTACCTTCGGGACGCGAGTTAAAATAACTATCCGTCTGCTCGGCTGGCAAACGCTCGACGCTGCCCTGTACTCTGATTTGCCGGCTCAAATCGCGCCAGTGGAATAGCAATGCCGCCTGAGGATTCGCTTTGAGTTCCTGTCCCTTCTGGCTACGCGAATCGGTGTACCAGCAAAAGCCATCGGCATCGTAGCCTTTTAGCAATACGATTCTTGCCGAGGGTAATCCATCACTAGTCGCGGTGGCCAGGGTCATCGCGGTGGAATCAATCAACTGCAGATCGACCGCCTGCTGCAACCACTTTCCGAATTCGACGACTGGATCGGCATCAAGATCTACTTTTCCGATGCTAGTCGTTTCATAATCGCGGCGTACACTACTAAGGTCTTTGTTATCGCTCATGAGTTTATCAAAATACCTGGCTAAACAATTCTTTCATGGCAGCCCATGAGGCTTCATCAGCTTCGGCCTGATAACCTAAATCCAGACCATATTTCGGACCATTGATGTCGGCCTGTGGATTGCTGAACGCGTGTTTCGCACCGGGGTAAAGTGTGACTTCATAATCGGCTTTGGCGGTATCCATTTCCGCCTTAAATGAGTCTACGGCATCCAGGGTTACCATCGAATCCGCTTCACCATGATTCACCTGTATGCGGGCCTTAATACTTCCCGGATCGGCAGTATGGAACGACCCCAAAGCGCCATGAAAACTGGCCACCGCAGAAAGCGGCAAACCGATTCGTGCCATGTGTAAAACCATCGCGCCGCCAAAACAGTAGCCGATGGCGGCCGTTTTATCCACATCGACAGAAGGCTGACCGCACAGTAACTGGTAGCCATCGCGCAGAGCTTGTGTACCGGTCTCCATGTCGCCGAGTACCCCATTCATCAAGCCCGCAGCCTCGTCCGGGTTTTTTGCCACTTTGCCTTCGCCAAACATATCGATTGCCAAAGCAACATACCCCAGCTCGGCAAGCATATGGGCACGCTTGCGCATATAGTCGTTCACACCCCACCATTCGTGTACGAGGATAATCCCAGGTTTAGCGACGGCTATCGATTCATCCTGAGCGAGATAGGCTTTGTAGGAATTATTGCCTGAGGTATATTCAACAGAACTGGTGACGATATTCATAAATTTTCCCCTTCGCGTAAAGTAAAGACAACATAAATCAGAAAGGCTGGAAAATCTAGCAAGACTATTTGCTTGACAGGTTATAGTCGACGAACAAATTCGGCCGGGCTTTCGATAGGATAAAGATGTTTCAGGCTCAACAAATCTTGATCACCCGATACCAGATAATCGGCCTTCGCAGCAATTAAACTGGCCAGAATCGGGGTATCGTCGGGATCAGTTGGCACATTTGCCTCAACATCAGAAAGATCAACAATTTCGACGCGTAAACACAGTTGACGAATGAAGGCCTGTATCAACGCCTCATCCCATCGCAGCAGTTTTTGCACCTTTGGATATTTCAACACCCGTGCCAACTCCGCCAACTGAAATTCTGATACGACGATGTCAAAACTGTGATTGTCCCACGCATTAATAATTTTTCCTGGCACACTGTCGGGTCGAGCAAGCCCGGATAACAATACATTGGTATCCAGAACAATTTTCATTTTTTGCGATTCTGTACCACCGCCTCCTCAAACAGGGCTTCAATCTCGTTGGTTTCAAGATCGGCAAATGCATCGGAAAATTGCTGACGTATTTTGGAAAAATTTTCATCCAGTCGGCGCAAGCGTTCGAACAATTCCATGTCTATCAAGGCAGCAACCGGTTTACCAGCTTTGGTAATCATCACCGAATCACCTCGATATTGAACCTCGTTAAGCAGTTCGCCAAGTTGATTTCGGACTGTCATGGCAGGAGCTTCGCGTATCATTATAATTAACCTAATTGATATAATTATGCTAGTTATAGCATAATAAGCGATATGAACAAACTTGATCACATCGTAATTGCAGCCAACTCTCTCGAACAAGGTGTTGAATATATTCAGGATGAACTAGGCGTTATCATCCCGAAAGGCGGTTTTCACTCTACCATGGGCACCCACAACCATTTAATGCAGCTCGGCAACGAGGCCTATCTGGAATTGATCGCAATTAACCCTGATGCCGAAGTACCCGGTCATCTACGGTGGTTTGGGCTTGACGATGCGCTGACGCGTGAGTCGATTCGGCATTCACCGAGATTGATTACCTGGGTGATGAATACGTCGGATATTCAAAGCGTTAAACAGTCGGCCAGTTTTGATATCGGCACGCCAACCGAACTTCAGCGCAACAACCTACGCTGGGAAATCGCTTTAACCGATGATGGGCGGCTACTGGGTAACGGGTTGTTACCTTATGTTATTCAATGGCATAGCCAGCCACATCCTTCGAATGGCATGGCGGAGATGGGTTGTCAGTTAAAGTCTTTAACTATTTATCACAACCGAGCCGAGTGGCTGAGATCAAGTCTAGCGTCCATCGAAGCGGCGCATTTGGTCGAGGTAAAAGAGCTGGATGATTCTGAGGCAGTCTATTTCTCGGTGGAGATTGAAACACCGGGGGGGTTAAAAACACTGAGTAGTATTGTGTAATAGATACCGGCTCCAAGGCCGGTAAGAGTGTTGACCTGAATCAACCCAACTCACCAAGCCAGGGGAAAGTCTTCAAAATCCAGATAGCAAAATCGCTCAGGTAGCCGGTTATCATCGCTATCCCCATGATGACCATTAAGCCACCGGTGATGGCCTGCAAAACCCGACCATGTTTTTTAAAGCCATATAAGAGAGATAACCGGGTACTAATGGTAAAACACAGGGCGATAGAAAAGAAATAATGCCTGCGCCGAAGGCCGACAATATTCCGATTATAGATAATTCAATCATAGGTAATTAAAGTAACTGAATGAGGTTTACTTTATACCAGCTGCGCGCTGAATGTCTCGTACATAGGCAATGATATGGCCGACGGTTTCGGGAGAAACATTCGGTAATGGCTTCATATCACCAAACGACCAATGGTGGGCACGTACGCCATTTTTAGCGGCCAGATGAAAAGCCAGATCGGCATGATGATTGGGGTTATAAGTTTTATGCAGAAACGGCGGCCCCTGATTGCTACCCTTTCCGCCGACACCGTGGCAACTTTGACAGTTTTGGCGATATAATTCAGCGCCTTTCGCGCTATCGCCAACAAACCCCTCTGGCGGCAGATGGAAAGAACTTTGAGCCTGGTTCTCGGATACTCTCTCACAGGCTGAAAGCAGTAAGGTGAGTATGGCTACAAAACAAATCTTTACTGTTATTTTTGGGTTCATATTTATATCTGAGATGTCGGAGTCAATATCGACTCCGACATCTTAAAATAGCGCCTCTTCAAATGAATTATTTTACTCGAACTCCACCAAAGCATCCTGCATCCACAACCCCAGGTAATCTGCAAAGCTCCGGCGAATAATAATCTCAAAGCCATTCCCATCGCGTAACGGCGCAATCGTCATGCCCGCTTTGGCGAGGCGAGTCTGCGCACACTGCCCGGGTTTGAATGCACGCGAGTGCAAATCCAGCGGACAATCACGCGCTAGCAATTTCGCTGCGTTGTCGCCGGTAATTTTTAGCAGGGTTAATCCGCTGGAGTTATCGACTACCGAGCTAAATACGCCATCTAACGCAGCCTGTAACTGCGACTGCACGCTACCCGCCTGGGCGGTAGGCGTGATCACCAGCCACTCATCGGGGCCTGTCCAGTAGATTCGGTAGTCACCCGATTCACGCATGGTATTAGCTTCAGTCGGTGGCTCACACCCCAGCACCTTGAGCACGGCGGCAATAAAGGCCATATTGCTGGTCTTACCACGCAGGTTGAGGAAGCCCAGGAATGGCACTTCTTCGATATGTGGCGCAGCGCCCCTGGGCTCGGAGAAATTAATCTGCACCAGAGGACTTTGTTGCTGGAATAAATCAGGC
>JAUVCH010000034.1 GCA_030595795.1 Gammaproteobacteria bacterium | reverse complement strand
TTCGCCAAGTTCGAACTGCGCGGCACAGGTGCTGAAGCGGCGCTGAACTGGATATGTGCTAACGATGTTGCTAAACCAGTGGGAAGCCTGGTCTACACCCAGATGCTCAATTCTCGCGGTGGCATCGAGTGCGATCTGACCGTGGCCCGGCTCGCCGAAGACGCCTACTACATCGTCACCGGCACCGGGTTTCGTGTCCACGACGCCGCCTGGATTCGCCAGAATATCCCAGCGAATTGCGACGCGGTTTTGCAAGATATCACCGAGCAGTGGGCGACTCTGTCTCTAATGGGACCAAGAGCACGCGATGTGCTCAAAGAAGTCACAGGGACGGATGTTTCTGCGCAGGCCTTTGCCTTTGGCACTCTGCGGGAAATTGAAATTGCTGGACATCCGGTGCGTGCCTTGCGGATAACCTATACGGGCGAGCTCGGCTGGGAGCTACATGTACCAATCGAAGCCTCGGGCGATGTATACGATGCAGTCATCGCCGCAGGGCAGGGCTACGGCATCGCCAACGCAGGCTACCGTGCCATCGAGAGTCTCAGACTGGAAAAAGGTTATCGCGCCTGGGGTGCCGATATCACGCCTGCTGATTCGCCGTTTGAGGCCGGACTGGGATGGGCAGTTAAATTAAAGTCGGGAACTCCCTTCCTGGGGCGAGAAGCCGCCGAAGTGGCGTCCAATAGCCCGAGGACAAAACTACTGTGCTGTTTCACGATCGACGACTCCGATGTTGTGCTCAGCGGCCGTGAAACCATATTGCGCAACAGTGAACCGGTCGGCTATCTCTCATCGGCGGGCTGGGGTTACACGCTATGTAAGAACATCGGCTACGGCTATGTCCGCTACAGCGAGGGTATCGACCACAATTACCTTGATGGTGGATCCTATGAACTCGAAGTGGCTTGCGAGCGGGTTTCTTGCTGTATTCACTTTGAGGCTCTTTATGACCCTAAGATGGAGCGTATTAAGGTCTAAGGGGTGGCTTGATTGAATTCTGGAAACTGAGTTTCAGGATGTTGGTGTATCGATTATTTTGGTTCGTCCATTTATTGTTGGCGATAGAATCAGTGTCCAGGGTGTCAGTGGTCAGGTGAAGGATATTCGGCTGGCCTATTCGCCACAGGTTAGCATTCATGGCTTTGGTGATAGTAGTGTCGACTTTGAGATTCGCGCCTGGGTTGGCTCGAGTAAAATCAACGCAATGTGGTTTGAACTAAATAAAGCGATTTGGGACGCGTCAAAAAGAATTATATCGATATTCCATTCCCGCAGCATGAAGTTCGGCAGCTAAAGGCCATCGCTGGCAATAGTAATGTCGCCAGTTGAGCAGTTTGTTCTGAATTCCAGGTTTGCTTTAATCGAAATAACTTGATTATAAATCCAGAACCTCGAAATAAATGCAAATAAGTAAATAAGCTAATTTCAAAAATATGAAAAAGCAGGCGAAAAAATATTTCTACCATGTACTTTATATAGTAATTGCCTGTAATGGGTTGTATCAGTCAGCTTATTCATCCGACTTGTCGGGCTATGAAAACTGTTTGGTGCAAAAGATCGCCGAGTCTAATGCAGATTTGAATGTAAGCGAAGTAGTTGATTTGTGTGAGCGGTTCAAAACCATAACCGATGACGATAGATTACCATTAAATTTCAACTCAGCGATTCAACATAGATTACGTTCGGATCAGCAAAACTTGTTCCAGCCATTTACCATAATGGCTTATAAGCCTAATTACATAATGCCGGTTGTTTATAATTATTCGGGCTATGATGCCAGCCTTTATCGGCAGCAATTTTCTGATCCGAGTATTAGCCTGGATGACGAAGAAGCTCAATTCCAGATCAGTTTCAAAGCACCGCTTGCTACCCAATTATTCGGAAAAAACCATAGCATTTATGTTGGTTATACAAATAGATCATTTTGGCAGGTTTATAACAAGGACTTGTCATCTCCATTCAGAGAAACCAATCATGAACCCGAGCTATGGTTACAAATGGTCAATGATAGTAATTTTATGGGTTTTAGAAATATTGTAAACATTCTAGGATTTTCTCACCAGTCAAATGGACGGGGAGGTCTGTTGTCCAGAAGTTGGAACCGGGCATACGTCCGGACTGTTTTTGAAAAGGGATATGCAGTTATTAGCCTGAAATTGTGGGCCAGGTTTCAGGAGAGTGCGGATAAAGATGATAACCCAGATATAACGGATTTTCTGGGACATAGTGAACTACGGTTTAATTTTAAAAATGATAAGGGGCATACCTTTAGTTTAATGTCTCGTAATAACCTGGAATCGAGTTTTGATCATGGTGCTGTAGAGCTCAGCTGGAGCTTCCCTCTCCAAAGCAAGAGTAATTTCAAGGGCTACATACAGCTATTTTCAGGTTATGGCGAAAGCCTTATAGACTACAATAAATCTGTTAATAGAGCAGGCTTTGGCATTACTCTGTCCGACTGGTTATGACATTCATACTGTGTATAATCTATTCCTTTTTTCATCTGAATACTTCAAAGCCATAATTTCACGTTAATAAAATTTTGGGGTGTTGAAATCATCAAATCTGTAGGTGTCGATTCTTTAATTGCTATCGAGCCAGATTTTAAAATCAGAGATTAATTTTTCGACCGATTAATGGAGTAGCCTCTTGCTATGATTTCCACTCGTATTTTTCATGGTGAACTTGTAAATACCTGTGTCTGGCAATATCTTCTTTTAGTAGGACTTTTATTATTTAGCCATAATAATTGGGCTAAAGAAGGCATACAGATCGGTATGCTTGTTGATGGACGGGGTGATCAACAACAGGTATTTATCGGCAAGTTACGCCAAGAGCTATCAAGCTTACTTGGCTCAAAATACCAAATTGGCATACCAGAAGGAAAAATACTTTTTTCGAACTGGTCTGCTAGCCAAAGCATAAACAACTATTCTCTGCTTACAAAAGATCGCGATGTCGATATTATTATCGTGGCAGGAGTAATATCTAGCGCTGCTGTGCTACATCAAAAACGTTATGATAAACCTGTTATTGCAATTGGAGTCGCAGACCAGCTTCAGATCAACCTGACAAAGCAGAGTACATCGGGTGTTAGTAATCTTTCCTATATTCTTTTTAATCGTTCTATTACCAATGACCTGGGTGAATTTTACCGGTTATTTCCTTATCGCCGTGTAGCAATAGTAGCGAGCAAAGACCTGCTTGAGCTAGTGCTGGATAAAGAGAAACTTAATGATCAGTCGCCGTTAACAGCATTAATGAGTAGAAATAAAACCGAGTTTGTTACGATACCGGTTGACCGGTCAATAACCGGCGTCATTAATAACTTACAAAATGTAGATGCGGTTTATTTAAGTTATTTGGGAAGACTTGAAGGCAAGGATAAGATCAGATTGATAAAGCGCCTAAATGCCCGAAAAATCCCCAGCTTTGGTTCATCAGTCGCCGATGTAGAGCATGGCATTCTTGCCGCAATAGCCCCTAAACAGCCTTTCGATAAGTTAGTGCGGCGACTCGCTTTGAATATTGAAGCCATTTTGAGTGGTAAAAACGCCTCGACTCTTCCGGCACATATTAGTTTTGAAGAATATTTAACTATTAATATGGAGACCGCTCAAGAAATTGATTTATCCCCTCCATTTAGCCTGTTATCGGAAGCAGTTCTGGTTAATGAGTTTGCCGACACTACAGGGGGACTATTAACTCTTAAACAGGCCATACAGGCAGCTCTCGATAGTAACCTTGCTCTCGCCCTTCAGGTTGACAAGGTTAAAGGTTCACAATTAAATGTTGAGCTTGCGCAGTCTAGTAACTACCCGTCTTTATCATTTAATGCAACAGGTACTCGGATTGACGAAGACCGTGCCGAGGCGTCATTTGGTCAGCAAGCTGAAACAACAACGTCGGGAACTTTAAAGCTCCAACAGTTGATTTTCTCAGAGGGTCAGTCCGGTAATGTCGATATTCAACAGTATTTATTAGATGCCTCACAGTATAGTCTTGAGCAACAAAAGCTGGATGTTATCCTTGATGCGGCAACGGCCTATTTTACCGTTTTAAAGGCGAAAACCGGGCGTAGTATCCAGCAGGAAAATGTTAAAATAACCCGGCAAAATTTAACTATTGCCAAACAAAGGGAGGCAGTGGGTTTTTCCGGGCGTTCAGATGTTTATTTCTGGGAAAGCCAATTAGCCACCGCAACTACGGATCACTTATCTGCGTTTAATCAATATAAGCTCTCGCAAATACAGTTAAATCAGATATTAAATTACAGTCTGAGTGATAAGTTTACACTGCAGGAAATATCCCTGACCCGGGGTGTTTATGCAAATTACCTGAAAGGTACGATTCGAACCTATGTTGATAGCCCGTCAGCATTAGAGAAATTCACCGCTTTTCTGGTGGACGAGGCAATGAAGAATTCGCCTGAAATTTTACAGATTAATGCCAGCATTAATGCCCAAAAAAGACGTCTTACCTCGAACAGAAAAAAACATTACCTGCCTGATGTCAACCTGGTGGCCGAAACCCAACATATGTTTACCCGCAGCGGTGCAGGTTCTGCGGTATCTGGTGTTGACCCTGATGATGATACCTGGTCGGCAAGCGTGAATTTTTCATGGCCACTGTATGAAGGGGGTTCAATCAGCGTCGAGGGCAAGCAGGCGGCGAACGAGATAATGCAACTAAAAGATCAGCGTCTGCAAACGCACCAATCGCTGGAATTTAAAGTACGCGCGGCTTTGCTAGATTTAGTCACCCAGGCAGTCAACCTGAAGTCATCGCGGCGATCTGCAGAATTTGCCGGTAAAAGCCTGGCACTTGTCCAGGATGCCTATAGTCAGGGCAAGGCCTCAGTGGCCGAATTATCGGACGCGCAAAAAACGGCTGTTATTGCGGATCAAAAAGCACTCAATTCTATTTATGATTACTTATTGACTGTATTGAAAATGGAACGAGCAGTTGGCAAATTTTTTCTGCTTAGTAATGTACAGGAACAGGCGGCTTACCTAAACCGCCTCGAACAATATTTTAATTAATCCACGGGTTTAGGAGTAGTTTAATGGCTTTGTCTATTCGGCAGCTTTTTCTTACTGGAATAGGATTGACACTGTTGGTAGCTTGCTCTGACGAACCAGAGCAACAAGCCGAGATTATTCGTCCTGTTCGATTTGAGCTGGTCAACAGCTTTAGTAGCGACAGAAGCCTAAAGTTAACGGGTATAACCAAAGCGGATGAAGAAACTGAATTAAGTTTCAAGGTGGGGGGCACAGTATTACGACTCAATGCAGTTCCAGGAAAGCGAATTAAAAAAGGTGACTTGATTGCAAAACTTGATAGTAGTGATGCCGAGCTAAAGCTTGATAAGCAAGTACTATCGTTGGGAAAAGCTAAAGCCCAGGAAGAAACTGCTGGCTCTAATTTAAATCGGATAAGAGGGCTATACGAAAATAACAATGTACCTTTGAGTGAATACGAAGCGGCTAAGGAAAAATTTTCTAATGCTACTGCCAGCTATGAAACCGAAAAACGAGCATTAAGCCTTACACAGCGGGAGCTAGGATACTATCAGCTTGAATCGCCTACGGCAGGGATTGTGTTATCGAAAAATGTATCGGTAAATGAAAATATTCAGGCTGGCCAGGTTGTGACTCTAATTCAAAACGGTGATGCACTTTCTGTCGAAGTGGGAATGCCGGAGCAGTACATAGCACAAGTCAAGACAGGACAATCAGCTCAAATCTTACTGCCTTCAATTACCGATACGCCGTTTAATGGAGTTGTCACAGAAGTTGCATACACCGTAAGTTCTGAATCCTCTACTTATCCAGTTACTGTCATCATCAGCAGTCCGACAAAAGCCATTCGCCCCGGTATGCCTGCAAATGTAAAGTTTAATTTTCAGACTGATAATGCAAAATCTGTACTTGTGGTACCCGTGCATTCAGTTGCAAAAGATGGATCAGGTAATTATGTTTTATTGGTCGTCGATTCAGGGGATGGGCTTGGAAAGGTAAAAAAAGTTCCCGTCGAGATTGGCCGGATGACTGATAAAGGTTTTGAAATAACCAGTGGTATTAACATTGGCGACAAGGTGATTACGGCCGGTGTTTCAAGCCTTGAAGAAGGCATGAGCGTAAGACTTTTGAAATGAGCTAAAAAGTTACCCATGATCACACAATTCGCCATAAAAAATCATGTCTTAACACTGGCTATTCTTGTAATGCTGATGTTTTCAGGTATTTCCGTGTTTGATGAAATGCCCAGGGACGACATGCCTCCATTCTTAATCCGCGTTGTCAATATTGTGACCTCATATCCAGGGGCAAGTCCAGAACGCATGGAAAACCTGATCACCGATAAAATTGAAAAGGTGGTACAGGAAGTTGCTGAACTGGATTACATCAAAAGTGAATCTCGAACGGGTATATCCATTATAAACGTCGCTATCAAGGAAAGTGAGTTTGATTTGCAGCCTATATACGACCGAATTCGACGCAAGGTTGACGATGTAAAAAGTCAATTGCCCGAAGGCTCGAATGTAACATTCAAGGATGAACTGGGTGATGTTTTCGGCATTATTATAGGGTTAACCGCAGAAGGTTACAGTTTCAGTCAAATGAAAGATATCGCGGATGAGATTCGTGATGATTTGATTCGTTTGCCTGACGTCGGAAAGGTGGAAATCAGTGGTGTCCAGGATGAGCGGATTTATGTCGAGTTCGATGCTTCTCGCCTGGCAACATCTGGTCTGACTCAACGAAAACTTCAGGACATTATTTCCAGTACCAATATTATTGTGCCGGGTGGAAGCATTACGATTTCTGGTCGAGTCATTATCATAGAGCCGACTGGTAGCTTCGTAGCATTGGAAGATCTCGAAAATATTATCGTCGTGAATTCGGGGGAAGCGATTATCAGGCTGCGTGACGTGGCAAAGGTACGGCATGCTTATGTTGAACCACAAATAAACACGGTATCCATTAACGGCAAAACTGGCATGGCTATCGCCGTCAACCTGATAGATGGTGGCAATATCATCAGCATGGGGCAGCAGGTAGACAACAAGATAAAACAATATCTGCAGGCTTATCCGCATGGCGTCAATATTATGCGAGTAGTTTCTCAGGATTATGTGGTGGAAAAATCGGTGAACGATTTCCTGGGTAATTTGTTGCAATCCGTCGCTGTGGTGTTATTTGTTATGCTGTTGTTTCTCGGCTTTAGAACCGGGATGGTAGTAGCGTCACTGATTCCAGTCACGCTGGTGACTGCATTATTATTGATGTCAATTTTTGACATAGGTTTAAATAAAGTCACCCTCGCTTCGTTAATAATCGCTCTGGGTATGCTGGTAGATAATGCGATCGTGATGTCAGAATCCATTTTGGTTAAAATGGAAAAGGGCGTGTCTGCCCTGGAATCTTCCATAGCCTCCTCTAAAGAATTACTCATCCCATTATTAACGTCTTCGCTAACCACTTCAGCGGCCTTTATGGCTTTTTATCTGGCTGAGTCTGTACTCGGTGAAATTATGGGCAATATATTTATTGTGCTCACTTTCGCCTTGCTCAGTTCCTGGTTTTTATCCATTACCTTGATTACCCTTCTATGTGTTTACGTTTTAAAGGTGACCATAAACACGCAGAAAAAAATCAGTGTTTTTGACAAGCTAAGCGTTTACTACAACAAGGTCCTTGTGTTCAGTTTATATCGTCCGTTTAGCACCATAGCGGTAATTCTGCTGATATTTTTTCTATGTATTTATGCGATGAAATTTATTCCCAGTATATTCATGGCCAAGAGTGATCGCGCACTGGTGACAGTCAATTTGGAACTGCCGCTTGGGACCGATATTGAAACTACCAAGGCTGTGGTAAACGATATTGAAAATATGGTTAAAACTCGTTTATATATTGGCGAAGCAGCAACTGGGGATACCCGGCAAGGTGTCGTTGGCTGGTCATCTTATGTTGGTGCGGGCGCACCGAAGTATGACCTGGGTTATACGGCGCCAGAATCGAGCCCTCACGCCGCACACATCCTTTTAAATACCAGTTCGGATGAGGCAAACGATGACGTCATTCGAGAAGTTGATCAGTATATTTTCGATCATTTTCCCGATGTCAGCTACAAGGCCTCCAGACTTGTGAGTGGCGGAGGCTCTGCTAACCCAATCGAGGTTCGACTGGTGGGCAAAGATATTAATGAGTTGTACAGGAATATGGCCCAGGTGAAGGCTTTGCTGCGGGAAATCCCGGGCACCAAAAGCATTTCGGATGACTGGGGCATGCGCTCCAAAAAGCTGGTGGTTGACATAAATCTCAGCAAAGCTCAAATAGCAGGTGTTACCAATCAAGATATAGCGACATCATTACAGACTGTGCTTGGCGGCAAACAATCCGGGTCTTTCCGTCAGGGCGACAAGGTTATCCCTATTTTTATGCAGGATGAAACCTCCGGTAGCCTGACTGTAGAGGACCTCGAGTCGCTAAATATTTTTGCCCAGCAAAATGCCAAAAACATTCCCTTAAAGCAGGTCGCCGATGTAAATGTGGTTTGGCAGACAACAAAGATCATCAGACGTGATCTCAATAGAACCATTACTATCGCATCCGATGTAAAAGATGGCTATACCGCCACTCAAATCGTTAATATGCTAGTACCCAAACTCAACCCTCTCAGAGATAGCTGGCCCTCCGGTTATAACTATGAGCTGGGTGGTGATGCGGAAGGGAGCAGTAGTGCAATGGGTGCGGTTATTGACAAAATACCCCTTTCAATATTTATCATTATTTTGCTATTGATTGCACAGTTTAACTCTATTCGAAAGCCATTCATTATTTTGGCTACGATACCTCTGGGTTTGATTGGTGTAATTATTGGTTTATTGATTACAGGTTCATATTTCGGCTTTATGGCATTCCTGGGTGTTATCTCGCTGGCAGGAATTGTCATAAACAACGGAATTGTAATGCTAGATAGAATCGAAATTGAACAGGTTGAAAATAAAAGAACACCCTATAAAGCCATAGTTGAAGCCGCCCTGCAAAGGTTTCGGCCTATCCTGTTGACTACCGCAACTACTTCCCTGGGTTTGATTCCGTTATGGCTGGGAGGCGGTTTGATGTGGGAGCCTATGGCAATTAGTATTATCTTCGGTTTGTTGTTCGCGACCGTGTTAACACTATTGTTTGTTCCAGTTATGTACAAAGTATTATATAGGGTCGGAGTTGAATAGCCTCTCTCATCTTTCAAGCAGTGTTTTTCTATGAGTAAGGGCATTATTTTACTGCCACTATTTCTCGCCTCTTGCGCAACCATGGATAAATCCGAAATCTATGACTACTCAATAAATGAAATAATTATTCGAAACAGCAGCAATGATTATTTGAAAAGTGTGCAGTTAAAAGTTGAAAAGAACCATGGGATATTTGGATGTAGCTATATCATTTCACATGCAGAATGTAGTACGACGTTTCCTGTAAGAGCTTACGCTGGTAACTGGATCAATATAACCTGGCAGATTGATGGAGTAGAAGTTTCAACAGGAAATATTCGTATTCCAGTTGGCGATGATATAAAACGAGGCTCTGTGGTAAGGGGTGTTGTTGAGATAAGAAATAGTCGAGAAATTTCTGCATATATTGAAAACCAGCTAAGCCCATAGGAAGTTTTCGTAATGCTAATAAAATCGCCCACTCTTTTATTGATCGTTTTTTTACCTTTATTAGTTAATTGTAAAGCAATCCCTAATACAACCAGCCCAATTCCGAGTGTAACTTACCTGGAAATAGTTTCTGGTGATAACAATATTAATGGCAGGCAAGAAAATAAAAAAATCACAGTGTTTTCGGACCAGGCCTCATTGAACTCAGCACTTGCAATTTATATACAATCCGTAACCGAGCACACAGTAGACTTTCACTCAAGCCAGGCAGCATTACTGAGTATGGGCGGGCGTAGTAGCGGGGGTTACTCTATCGGTGCAGAATATGTTGAGGATCATGGTGATTATATTGAGCTGGGAATTGTGCTAACTAAACCTGGTGACAGCTGTTTCACCAACCAGATGTTGACCTCGCCATATCAGTTTATTGAGATTAAGAGCACTAAGAAACTGATAATAAATGAACGAGTTGTGGTAGCGGATTGTAACCAGTAAAACATGCGACAACCCCTCAAACAGTTGTGATTATCAGTAGAATTCATATACGGCTATTGCCAGTTCTAGCTATCGATTCAATCGGTGCTTCAACTTTTTGAAAACAATCATGGGGTCAAATATGACCCCATGATCATTACTGATAAATCGGAAAACGCTCACACAAGGCCAAAACCCTGCTTCGACTAGCTTCAACTACAGCTTTATCCTGCTGTTCGCAATTCTCAAACAGCGTAGCGATGATGCCGCCCAGTTCGATGAATTCGTTCTTCCCAAGACCACGGGTAGTCGCTGCAGATACGCCGAGTCTGAGGCCGGCCCATTCGGAGGGCTTTTTCGAATCAAACGGAACAGGGTTCTTGTTTGAGGTTATATTGGCTTTGGCCAGCATATCCTGAACTTGCTGACCCCTTAAATCCCGATTGGAAAAATTGAGTAGCACCATGTGGCTATCGGTTCCGCCGCCGACCAGGTTAAATCCTCTATCGGATAAAACCTGCGCCAGAGTCCTGGCGTTCTCCAGCACCTGTTTTCCGTAGGTTTTGAATTCGTCGCTTAGTGCTTCACCCAGGCACACTGCCTTGGCTGCGATGATTTGACTGTGCAGGCTGCCCTGCACGCCGGGGAATATCGCCGACTGTAGTTTCTTCGCCCAGCTGGTATCACGTGTGAGGATAATGCCGCCGCGCGGGCCACGCATGGTTTTGGTGGTGGTGCAGGTTACCAGGTCGGCGTGTGGTATCGGTGACGCCTGCACACCTGCGGCGACCAGTCCGGCAAAATGCGCCATATCAACCAGAAACAGTGCGCCAACCGATTTGGTGATGTGGCTTAGTCGTTCGAAGTCGATGGCTCTTGGGTAGGCGGAACCGCCGGCGATGAGTAGCTTCGGCTGGATCGATTTCGCCAGTTTTTCTGCTGCGTCGTAATCGATTAAACCGGTTTCTTTATCTACACCATAGTGATGCGAATCGAACCACTGTCCCGACAGGTTAGGTGCGGCGCCGTGGCTTAAATGTCCCCCGGCGGCGAGATCCAGACTGAGTATGCTGTCGCCGGGTTTAAGTGTAGCGAAAAATACCGCCTGGTTAGCCTGTGTGCCGGAATGCGGCTGGACGTTGGCGTAATCGCAGGCGAATAATTCTTTCGCTCGATCGATAGCAGCCTGCTCTATGATATCGACAAATTCTCCACCGCCATGAAAGCGACTACCGGGATAACCTTCCAGAGTTTTATTGGTAATCGGATGGGCCAACGCGTCGAGCACTGCTCTACTGACGATATTCTCCGACGCAATCAGTTCGATCTGGGTTTGCTGGCGATGTAATTCGCCGTTAAGTGCGTCGCTAACTAGCGGGTCTGTTTTAGCTATATCAGCATGAAAAAAATTTAGCAATATCTTCGCTCCAGAATTAATTGTTTTGAAAAACTAACAGTCTTAGTCGCATATTAGCACTCAAAGAGAAACCCGCGCCAGACTCCAGATTTCGACGGTCTCCACGCCAGCTCGGTGCAAAGTTTTAGTGACTTCATTGGCGGTCGAACCGGTGGTGACAATGTCGTCGATAACTGCGACATGCCGGTAATTTTTTTGATTGTTGCAGGCAAAGGCCTTGAGGATATTCTTTTCACGACCGTGTGCAGTGAGGCCAACCTGTGCTTCGGTATCACGAACCCGTACTAAGGTTTGGGTATCAACCGGGATGTCTATTATCAGTGACATTAGCCGTCCGATTTCAAAAGCCTGGTTATAGCCGCGTTCTATTAAACGATTGTGGTGCAGGGGTACTGGTAGCAAAACTTCGGGCTTTGCGGGCTGGCCGGGGAAGTGATGGATTATGGTTTGTAGCAGGCTGTTGGCGAAATGCAGCGACTGCGAAAATTTAAATTGCATCATCAATTCACGCGTTAGTCCCTGATATTGTAAGGGTGCAATCATACGTTGCCAGCGCGGTGGGTCGTACAGACAGACGGCGCAGGCATCGTCATTGGTTTGATTTTCCAGCCCGCACAGGCGGCAGGGATGCTCGACAGGCCGCAGTCGTTGCTGGCAGGATTCACAGAAAGTTTGCTGGTCTAGCAACGTTTGCTGGCAGCCTGGACATAAATGAGGATCGAGTAAACTAGTTAAATTGTCTAATATTAACGATTGAAACTTTCTGGCTTTCATTGACTATTCCCTGTCTTGCAATAGACTTGGCGTTCTGTTTCCTGATAGCCCAACTGACATTATGACCGACCTGGTACAGGTGATCCGCCACGACTGGACGCTAAATGAAATTAAAGCGCTTTTTGCGCAACCGTTCAATGATTTATTGTTTCAGGCGCAAACCGCGCATCGCGAGTATTTCGACCCGAACGCGGTTCAGATTAGTTCTTTATTGAGCATTAAGACCGGCGCCTGCCCGGAAGATTGTTCGTATTGCCCGCAAAGTGCGAAATACGAAACTGATCTTGAACGCGAGCGTTTGTTACCGATTGAAGAAGTGAAACAGGCTGCGCTAAATGCCAAACAAAACGGTGCGAGCCGTTTTTGCATGGGCGCGGCCTGGCGTAATCCGACCGATAAGAACCTCGATAAGGTCATCGAAATGATTAGCACGGTAAAAGATCTGGGCATGGAAACCTGCGTTACGCTGGGCATGCTGACCGCGCAGCAAAGCAAAAAACTTGCTGCCGCCGGGCTTGATTATTACAACCATAATCTCGATACCTCGCCGGAGTATTACAAAGAAATTATCACGACACGAACTTATCAGGATCGGCTCGATACGCTGGAAAATGTCCGCTCCGAAAATATCAATGTCTGCTGTGGCGGCATCGTCGGCATGGGTGAAACCGATCTTGACCGTGCGGCATTACTGCAACAGTTGGCAAACTTGCCGCAGCATCCGCAATCGGTTCCGATAAACCTGCTGGTTCAGGTCGAAAATACGCCATTATACGGTACTGAGGCACTCGACCCGATAGAGTTTGTTCGTACCATCGCGGTGGCTCGTGTGATTATGCCGAAATCTACCGTGCGACTGTCTGCCGGGCGCAACGACATGAGTGAAGAAATGCAGGCGCTGTGTTTTCTGGCAGGCGCCAATTCGATTTTCTATGGTGAAAAGCTACTGACTACACCGAACCCGACAGAAAATAAAGACATGGAACTGTTCGATCGATTAGGTATCAAGCCCAACGCGGAGAAGCACCTCGGATCTTCAGAACACGACTCGGCAGAGACGGCAGCCGCCTGAACCGATGTTTGACTTTGAATCGGAACTCGTTAAAAAACGCGAGGCCGGTTTATACCGAAAGCGGCGGGTGAGCGCATCGGCGCAGACTGTGCGCTCGATCATCGATGGTAAATCGGTACTGTCGTTTTGTGGCAATGATTACCTGGGCCTCGCCAATCATCCCGAAATAAAAAAAGCGTTTGTCGAAGCGGTTGATCATTACGGCGTCGGCAGTGGCTCGGCGCATTTAATTAGCGGGCACAGTCAACTTCATCACGATTGCGAGCAACGCCTGGCCGAATTTACCGGGCGCGACCGCGCACTATTATTTAGCAATGGCTATATGGCGAATCTGGCGATAGCCTCGGCGCTGGTGGGTCACAAGGATGTCGTCTTTCAGGATAAATTGAATCACGCCTCGTTAATCGATGCCGCTAAACTTAGCGGTGCAAAATTACGCCGTTATCGACATAGTGATATCACGCAGCTAGAAACTCAATTACAGGATAATCAGGATCATCCGCATAAGTTGCTAATGACCGATGGGGTTTTCAGCATGGATGGCGATTGCGCTGATTTGCAGAAAATCAGTCAGCTTTGTTTAGACAATGACGTCTGCTGTATGGTCGATGACGCGCATGGTTTTGGCGTTCTCGGCGAGCAGGGTGGCGGCCTGTTACAGGCATTGGGATTGAGTCAGCAACAGGTGCCAATTTTAATGGCGACACTCGGTAAGGCTGTTGGTACGGCCGGTGCATTTGTCGCCGGCAGCGAAGCCCTGATCGAGACATTAATCCAGCAGGCGAGGCCTTATATTTATACCACGGCTTCGCCACCGGCGCTTGCGGCCGCGACACTGTGTAGTCTCGGGATTATTGAAAAGGAAAGCTGGCGACGCAAAAAGCTCGCCGAGTTAATTCATTATTTAAGACAGGGTTTGTCGAGCCTCGATTACGAGTTGATGCCTTCTTCGACCCCGATTCAACCGATTGTCATTGGTGATAATAATCGCGTGTTGGAGATGAGCGAGAAGCTGCTGCAAAAGGAAATTTTGGTGACTGCTATTCGACCGCCTACTGTGCCGGTTGGTAGTGCGCGGTTGCGGATTACCTTGTCGGCTGGACATGAAAAAGCGGATATTGATTTATTGTTGAAAGGATTGGTCAAAGCATAAATAAAGAGGGTGGGCACAAGGCCCACCCCTACACATTTAAAACAGATTGATTCAATACTCGGCGCTATCGCTTTCATAAATCAGACCTTTGGCTTTGGCCTGTTCTTTTACCGCGCTGTATATCTTTTCGTCGAGTGATGATTCGGCAACTTCTGCGGTTATTTGATCTGCGATATAACGTTTACGCGAATCAGACAGCTTCTTAATTTCCGCTTTTATCTGATCTCGTTTCTCTGCTTTTTCTTCAATATGCGCCGCCTGCTCAGCAGGAGCCATGGCTTGCAGGCTGGCTGGCAGTTCTTCTTCGGCAATATCATCGAGATCGACGCGACCACTGGTAATAGCATCAACCAGTTCGCTTTCGCCGAGTAAATTGGCCCGGCCGCTGGCGGTCGCGTTAAAGGCAGATCGTCGGGCCAGAGCGGCTTCCGATAACTTTTCGTGTAGTTTTTTACTGGCTTCATTCTTTCTCAGTTGTCGTTCACGTTGTTTATCGTCGCCGTAATAAATTCGGGTGGCTTCGAGACTGGCAGCAAGCTCAGATAATTTCCTGTCAAACGGTGTACTGACCGCGATGCTATTGCCCGAATTCCCCACCTGAAAGTATTCGCCGTAGCCGAGCTGTGCGATATTTTTCCAGACTGGCGTTGTGCCGCTGTGCAGACCACTTTGAATGGTATTGACGACGATGCCTTTGCGTTTGGCTCTTTCCAGTGTTACCGGAAATTTGATGTCATCGGCGTAGTCCATGTGCGGCGGCGCATCGCCAATCAGAAATGCTACTTTGTAGACATCGTCTTGCTGACTCCATGAAATACGGTTGATAGCATCGTCTAGCGCCTGATTGACGCTCTCCGGGCCATCGCCACCGCCCTGGGCTTTGAAATCCATGAGCTGCGCGTACATGGTGTCGAGGTCTTCCGACAAGTCGAGCACTTTGGTGACGTAAGCATCGCCGCGATCACGGAAGGCGACCAGGCCCATTTTGATTTCGGGGTTTTGCTGTGCCGAAGTCATGGTGCTGGCTATCGACCAGATTTTTTCTTTCGCGGCCTGGATGAGCCCGCTCATGCTACTGGTTGTATCGAGTACGAAGACCACTTCGATGCTGTGCTTTTGTTCGGTGTCGGTATTGTTTGTTGTGATGGCATTCGCCGTTTGTATCGATGGAAATACCGCGATGCCGATTGCGGTGCTAACTATGAGTGCTAATGCAATGAATTTTGTATTCATGATGATTCCTCTATGGTGGATTAGTTAATAGATAGTTTGCGAACAGCTTCCAGTGCGACGCGGTGCGCACTCTGGAAGTGATCGACGACTGGGATAGAGTCTGGAAGGGGAGTGTCTCGACCCGAGAGTTCCGGAATCGCTACAAACAATGATTGAGCCAGGAAGAAGCACCAGACTGCCGCGATAAAGCTATCGGTTTGTATCACTGCCCAGAGGCCAGCACTGGCGGCCATGGTGATTAAAATCAGGTCGAACAGGGCGATTAAAACCGATGCATGGAAGTACAGCGAACGAACTATCCAGATGAGTGATAGTTGCAACAGGATGTGGGTGATCAGACTGGAGTCGAGCAACCATCCTCCGATGCTCAGGCTCAACCAGAGTGCTACTACCATTACTCGACCACGTCGGGTTTCAGCCTGTCTTAACAGAAAAATCAGGTAAGCCAGTGACAGGCCAGCGATGATTAGTGCGCTACTGGTAGCCGGGCTAAAAAAAATGGGTAGTAGCTTTCCAAAAATTCCAGCGCCAAGGCTCGCCAATATAGCGAAGACAATACTTTTAAAAATGCTGGGCGTTTTCATGACGTCGACCTTTGTTGCTTTTCACGTAGGAAGGCGATTTCGATGTCTTCGTTGCGAATAGTTGAGTAGGCAGCATCATGAAAATTTCTATCATTATGATCATCGACCAGTAAGTCTAGTTTCTGTCTCATGTTATCTAACTGCTGCCGATGTTGGTCGATACGGTGTCGTAGTTTCTCGCTGCGGGCTGTTATTTTCTGTAACGATTTTTCAGCGTTGTTTCGTGCAGCTTCGGCTTCGAGTTTGCGTCGAATCAGGTCGCGTGCCAGGTCATCTTTTTTAGCGGTAAAACAAATATCTAGTTCCTCGTCGAAGGCAGTCAATTTGGACCCAGACTCATCAATACTCATCGATAACTGTTCGGTTTCGTGCTGCAGTAATGAGAGATTTTGTTCATCCTGCTGCAAATCGAATTCCATTTCGCGTACTGCCTGTCTGAGCTGGATATCGGGTTCTTCGATGCTATCTAGCACCGCGTGGAAATCGGCCTGAAACAGGCGCGATAATCGAGTGATTAAGGCCATCTTGCTTTCCTCTCGGTTGTTTGAAGATGAAGCTATTGTGGGCAGCAATCGATATGTCTGGTAGGCAGGCTTTGGTAAAACTTTTAACTACCGGTTTACAAATATTTTACATAGACAGGCTAAAGGAATGATAGGCTTTAGCCATGGCTGAGAAACCTAAAATACTCATTGTTGAAGACGAGGTCGCGATTCGCGTCGGCCTTATCGACGTGTTTGTGTTTCACGGCTTTGAGGTAGACTCTACCGAAAACGGTGAGGAAGGATTGCGCAAAGCGTTAAGCGGTTTATACGACATGATTTTGCTCGATGTGATGTTACCGGGCATGAACGGTTTCGACATTTGCGCCGCCATTCGTCAGCAAGACCGGCACCAGCCGGTGATTATGCTCACGGCTAAATCAAACGATGAAGATATCGTCCAGGGGTTGACCCTGGGGGCTGATGATTATGTCGCCAAGCCATTCTCGGTATCGCAATTAGTATTACGTGTGCAGGCCGTGTTACGCCGCGCCGGTATCGGTGAGCTACAGCAGCGCCAGATAGCTTTGCAAAATGGTTTACTGGTTGATACCGAAAATTTAAATATCGTCGAGAGCGATGTGGTTTTTACGCGCCGCGAAATGGACGTCCTGCAATACCTGTTTCGACAGTCTGATCGTCCGGTCTCGCGCGAGGAATTGCTGGTCAAGGTCTGGGGCTATGCCAGTGATATGGAGATAGAAACCCGAACGGTCGATATCCATATCGCCAAGTTACGCCGCAAGATAGAAAAAGATGTGGCGAACCCGGATACCATTATTACCGTACGGGGTGCGGGTTATCGACTGCTGGTTAAGGCCGAATGACAAGCGGCCGGTTAAAGGCTTTGCTGCTGGTATTTTTTATCGCACTGGCGCTGCCGACTTCGATTCTGGTTTATCAAGCCTACGGTCAATTGAAATGGGAAACCTTCCACCAACATCAGCTACTCGCGCGTGAACTGAGTTTACGCATCGATGCTCGTTTTCAGGAGTTGATCGAGCGCGAGGAGAATCGTCCCTTTAGTGATTACCAATTTTTGAATGTTTCCGCTGTCGAGCAGTCGGGGTTTTTGCAGCGTTCACCGCTGTCGCAATTCCCACTGAATACCGAGATTCCGGGTTTGCTGGGTTATTTTCAGGTTGATAGTCTGGGGCAATTAGCAACACCTACCTTACCTCCCCGCTCGGATGCGTCGGTTTATGGTATCGATAGCAATGAGTTGCAACGGCGTGTTAATCAGGAAAATAATTTACGCGCTATCCTGGGTGAAAATCGACTGGTGAATAAACAGGACAGTGTTCCAGCGAGTGTCGCTAGCGAGCCGCTACCGGAAGAGGGGATATTGGAGAGCCTGTCGAGTTCGGTAAATATTCCTTCTGAGCCGGAGGATGAAGCGATAGCCTACGCAGCTGAAAAAGAGCAACAGGGTTTGTCAGTATTCGATAGCTTGAATAGTCCGAGTAAAAAAGCTAGAGCAAAAAGCAATTCAGTAAAATCGACCGGCAGAGTGACCGACTTAAAACTTGAAGATAGCTACGAAGTCGCCGAGCAATCTAAAGAAAAGCGTGACCAGGAAAGTAAAAAGATTGTAAAAGATAAACGCTCTCGCACTGAAAAAACCATCTTGCCGGAAGTCGCTGCCATCGAACAGATGCAAAGTGGGGTTGCCGCACCCATCGATGCTGACAGCCTTCTCTCGAAGCAGCAGGTGGCGCGAATTCGAACCTTCGAAAGTGAGGTCGATCCACTCGAATTTAGTCTGCTCGACAGCGGTCATTTTGTCCTCTTCAGGCGGGTCTGGCACGACGGCGAACGGTATGTGCAGGGTCTGTTATTCGACCAGCAAAAATTTGTCGATGACCTGGTTGCCAGCGCTTACCGCGAATCGGCTTTGGTAGCGGTTAGCGATTTAATCCTGGCGCATCAAGGTAATGTGGTGAAACTGCTAGGTGCCTCAAGAGCAAGAGATTATAGCTCGTCAGCGCCTGTCGAGGGTTCAGAGCTTCTATACCAAACGCGACTGGTTGCGCCCTTTAGTGATCTGGAATTGATATTCAGTCTGGCGCGCTTACCGCTCAGTGCAGGCGGGCAAATTATATTATGGAGTGCTTTCATACTGGCGCTGGTTCTGGTTGGCGGAGTATTTATGCTGTATCGATTAGGTGCCGGACAAATCAGCCTGGCTCGGCAGCAGCAGGATTTTGTCTCCGCCGTCAGTCACGAACTGAAAACTCCTCTAACGTCGATTCGTATGTACGGTGAGATGTTGCGCGAAGGCTGGGCCGACGAAGATCGCAAGAAATCATATTATGATTTTATCTTTAACGAGAGCGAGCGTTTATCGCGGTTGATTAATAATGTTCTGCATCTCGCACGTATGACGCGAAACGAACAGAAACCCAGTTTCGAAGTCATCGGTATCGATCAGCTGTTGAATGAACTTCGACCGAAGCTGGATTCTCAGCTCGAAAATGCTGGATTTAAAATGTCGCTAGATGTAGATGAAGTTACTCTGAGTAAACAGCTACGCATCGACCCCGACTGGCTTACTCAGATATTGATTAACCTGGTCGATAACGCGATAAAGTTTTCGGCGAATGCCACAGAAAGAACAGTGCAGGTTAGTTTTCGCCAGCAACAGGATGAATCGATGCAGATATCGGTTCGTGATTTTGGGCCTGGAATTGCCAAAGACCAGATGAAAAAAATATTTAAGCTGTTTTATCGTAGTGAGAATGAGCTTACACGTGAAACGGTTGGGACGGGTATTGGTCTGGCGCTGGTTCACCAGTTGGTGACTGGTATGGGGGGTGGCGTGGATGTAGTGAACTGTGAGCCGGGAGTGGAGTTTCGTTTGAGGTTTCCTAAGACAACCTGATTTTCTAACGCAACGCCTTCGGCAAAGAAAACACCACATCCTCAGTAAAACCCAACGAAGAAACTTCAGTAACCCCGCTTTCGCGTAAATACTCGACTACAGTTTGCACCAGCAATTCGGGTGCCGAAGCACCGGCGGTTACACCGATACAGGTTTTTGCTACTAGCCATTTGGGCTCGATATCGTCGATACTGTCGATCAGGTGACCTTCGATGTTTTTATTCTCCGCTATCTCGCGCAGGCGGTTTGAATTCGAGCTGTTTTTGGAGCCTACCACCAGAATTAAATCGCAGTCCTCGGCCAGTTGCTTGACGGCATCCTGACGATTTTGTGTGGCGTAGCAGATATCGTCTTTCTTCGGCCGCTGTATGTGCGGAAAATAGTGGTATAGCGCGTCGATGACGCGAGCAGTGTCGTCTTTCGACAGGGTTGTCTGGGTGACAAAGCGAACTTCTTCGGGATTTTTTATCTTGAGGGTTTCGACATCTGCAGGAGATTCCACCAGGTAAATGTCGCCGCCCTGTGACTTATCGTACTGGCCCATCGTGCCCTCGACTTCGGGGTGGCCTTTGTGGCCGATGAGGATTGTTTCTATACCCTTGCGGCTATAGCGGCTGACTTCCATATGCACTTTGGTGACCAGCGGGCAGGTCGCGTCGAATACTTTCAGTTCTCGTCGCCTGGCTTCTTTTTGTACTGCCTTGGAGACACCATGGGCGCTAAAAATAACGTAACTATCGTTTGGAACCTGATCGAGCTCCTCGACAAATATGGCGCCTTTTTGTTTCAGGTCGTTCACTACATAGCGATTGTGCACGACTTCGTGACGTACATAGATGGGTGCCCCGAATAACTGGATCGCTCGCTCAACGATTTCGATCGCCCGATCGACACCGGCGCAAAATCCACGAGGGTTAGCGAGGAGAACCTGCATTAGTTCAATACCTGCGGAGTATTCGTGACATCGAGAATTTTCACCCGGTATCGTACTGTCTGACCTGCCAGCGGATGGTTTAAATCGATGCGGACTTCATTTTCATCAAAGGCCAGAATAGTGCCCGGTAAGACTTCATCTTCGGCAGTGGAAAATTCGATGATGAGGCCTTCCTGCAATTCGATGTCAGGATCGAAATCACTGCGGGGTAAGGCACGGAAAAGGGTGTCATTGATGGGTCCAAAGGCCATGTCGGGGCCGATGTCGATGGTTTGTTCGTCACTATCCCGTAATCCAAGTAGTGCGAGTTCGAGTCCTTCGGCCATTTCTCCGCGGCCGAGCTGGACGGTCATCGGCTCCTCATCGAAATTGTCTTCGATTACTGAGTCGTCGGTTAGGCCCAGAGCGTAATGCAGGGTTACCAAACTTGTCGGATTAATTTTACCCATGGATTTATTTTTCCAGGCTCTCTTTATTTTGCGTACCGGTGAAGCTACTGAGAATTAGAATCGCGGCGCCGATGCTGATCGCGGCATCTGCGATGTTAAACGCAGGCCATGGGTAAGTGCCGAGCCAGACCTGGACATAGTCGATGACGTAACCGAGATAAATACGGTCGATCAAATTACCGATAGCGCCGCCTAGAATGAGACACAGGGCTATCGCGGTGAGCTTGTCGTCGCGCTCCAGCTTTTTAAGCCAGATGACAATGATCGTGCTGATAACAATCGAGGTGATGGCAAAAAACCAGCGTTGCCAGCCTCCGGCGTCGGCCAGAAAGCTAAATGCTGCACCGGGGTTATGAGTGAGGTACCAGTCAAAATAAGGGATCACATTCACCAACTGCCTAAATGGTAACTGCGCTTCTGCTACCAGTTTAGCGACCTGGTCGAGACCAACTATCAACAGGCTAATCCACAACCACTTGAGCTGCGATTTAGGCATACAGTCGTTTCTCGCCTTCGCCATCGATGTTGTCGATACAACGGCCGCAGAGCTCCGGGTGCTGGTCATCGTCGCCAACTTCCGGGCGGTGATGCCAGCAGCGGACGCATTTGGCGTGCTCGCTGGCTATCGCCTCAATGACGAAGGATGAACCTTTATTCAGCGGTGCGAGATTAGCTTCCGAGGTAATCAAGGCGAAGCGCAATTCATCACCGAAAATAGAAAGCTGCTCAATTAAGGTGGCGTCGGCGTAGATGGTTATCTCGGCGTCGAGACCCGAACCAATATTGCCTTCTTGCCTTAATACTTCTAATGACTTGCTAAGTTCGGCGCGAACTTGTTGTATGGCATCCCAGACCTCGGGCTTGATGTCGGTGTTTTCGTAGGTGAATAATCCCTCGTACCATTCCGCGATAAACACGCCCAGTTCTTCGCGCTCTCCCGGCAGGTTTTCCCAGATTTCGTCGGCAGTAAAACTTAGGATCGGTGCGATCCAACGGGTCATGGCTTCGATGACATGAAACATTGCGGTCTGACACGAGCGCCGAGCCAGTGAGTCGGTTTGCGTGGTGTATTGGCGGTCCTTGATGACATCGAGGTAGAAGCCGCCCAGCGTCTCTGAACAGAAATTATGGATTTTCTGTACGGCAGTGTGGAACTGGTAGGTGTTGTAGAGCTCCTGGAGTTCGGTTTGCAGTGTCAGTGTTTCGGCAACAATCCAGCGGTCGAGTGCGAGTAAATCGTCGGCTCCGACTAGATGTTCAGCAGGCTCGAAACCATTGGTGTTAGCCAGTAGAAAACGCAGTGTATTACGAATTCGGCGATAGGAGTCTGCCGTGCGTTTTAAAATTTCATCGGATATCGACATTTCACCCGAATAGTCCGTAGAGGCAACCCATAGTCGTAAAATATCCGCACCGAGTGTTTTCATCACCTTGTTTGGCGCAATCACATTGCCGACCGACTTCGACATTTTCATGCCTTTGGCGTCGACCGTGAAACCGTGGGTGAGCACCTGTTTATAAGGTGCCTGACCGTGCATGGCGCAGGAAGCCAGTAGTGACGAGTGGAACCATCCGCGGTGTTGATCGGAGCCTTCCAGGTACATATCGGCGGGGAAATGGAAGCGATCAAATTCGTCGTGTTGCAAAACACTAAAATGAGTCGTGCCCGAGTCGAACCAGACATCGAGAGTATCGCTCAGTTTGCTGTATTGGTCGGCTTCGTCTGCGAGCAGGTCTTCGGTCTTCAGTGAAAACCAGGCCTGAATGCCAGATTTTTCAATGTGCTTAGCGACTTCTTCGATTAGCTCGGCGGTTCTCGGATGAATTTCCTGAGTCTCTTTATGAACAAATAGCGGTATCGGTACGCCCCAGAAACGTTGGCGCGAAATACACCAGTCCGGGCGTTTTTCGATCATGCTTTCGATGCGGGCCTGACCCCAACTGGGTACCCATTGGACTTTTTTGATTTCGGACATAGCGAGGTCGCGCAATCCAGCCTGTTCCATGCTGATAAACCATTGCGGTGTGGCGCGAAAAATAATCGGCGTTTTATGTCGCCAGCAATGCGGATAGCTGTGCTCGAATTTTTCGAAGTGCATTAAGGCATTGTTTTCTTTCAATACTTCGATAACGTGATCGTTGGCTTTAAAAACGTGTTCACCCGCGAAGAATTCAGTATTGGGTAAGAAGCAGCCGTTGTCGCCTACTGGATTATAAACTTCCAGACCGTATTTTTTGCCGATTACGAAATCATCCTGACCGTGGCCGGGTGCGGTGTGTACGGCACCGGTACCTGCTTCGAGGGTGACGTGATCGCCAATTACAACCAGTGATTCACGGTCATAAAATGGGTGGCGTAATTGTTGGCGGTCTAAGGCTTCGCCTTTGCCACGAGCAATTATTTTGTAATCATCGATACCATAGCGGGCCATCGCGTCTTTGAGCAGGTCTTCTGCGAGAAAAACCTGTTCGGCGTCGATTTGCACAACTACATAATCAAACCCGGGGTTCAGCGACACCGCGAGGTTTGCTGGTAAGGTCCAGGGTGTGGTGGTCCAGATCAAAACTGAGACAGGGCCGGTGCCACGCTCGCCTTCGAGCTGGGCAAAAAAAGCCTCTTCATCGACCACAGGGAATTTCACATCGACGGCAGGTGACACTTTGTCTTTGTAATCGACTTCGGCTTCGGCCAATGCCGAACCGCAATCGGTACACCAATGTACGGGTTTGTCGCCCTTGTGAAGATGACCGTTTTCGATAATTTTACCGAGCGAACGTACGATGTTGGCTTCGGTGTCGTAGTTCATGGTCAGATAGGGGCGTTCCCAGTCACCGAGCACACCGAGACGGATAAAGTCGAGCTTTTGATTTTGAATCTGCTTATGTGCGTAATCACGACAGGCCTGGCGGAAGGTGTCGACTTCGACCTTAACTCCGGCCTTGCCGATGTTTTTTTCGACCTGGTGTTCTATCGGCAGGCCGTGGCAATCCCAGCCTGGCACATAGGGTGCGTCTTCGCCGTTTAGGGTGCGTGACTTGACAATCATATCCTTGAGAATTTTATTTACCGCGTGGCCGATATGTATATCACCATTAGCGTAAGGCGGGCCATCGTGCAGGACGTAACGCTTTTTGCCGACGCGGGCATCGCGAATTTTCTGGTACAGGTCTTTGTCCTGCCAGTTTTGTAAACGTTCGGGCTCGCGATTAGCGAGGTTGCCGCGCATCGGGAACTCGGTGTCCGGCAGGTTCAGGGTATGTTTGTAATCAGTCACTCAATTTCCGCTTGTAGCCTGGGTTGTAAAATAATGTTTAGCCTTGATGATATCGTCTTTCATATGGCTGGTTAATTCTTCCAGCGAATCAAATTTCAGTTCTTCACGAATTTTGTACAGAAACTCGACTTCGACGCAATAACCGTAAACGTCCTGGTCAAAATTCAGGATAAAAACTTCGAGGATGGTATCGACACCATTCACCGTAGGGCGTGTGCCGATACTGGCAACGCCCTGTAGCACGCGATTATCTATACCTTTCACCCTGACCGCAAATATTCCTTTAACAATCAGGGTTTTATCGCCCATTTTGATGTTAATTGTCGGAAATCCGAGCTCTCGACCGAGTTTCTGGCCGTGTGAAACCTTCCCAGAGAGTGAATAAGGCCGCCCGAGCAATTGTTCGGCAAGTTCGAAGTCGTCCTTTTGAATGCATTCGCGAATGCGCGTACTGCTGACGCGATGGTTATCGATTAGCAGGGTATCGCTATTTTCGACGTCGAAACCAAATTCGCGGCCACATTGGCGTAGCAGTTCAAAGTCGCCCAGGCGATTTTTACCGAAGCGAAAATCATCGCCAATCACCAGGTGATGCGTATTCAAACCGTTGATTAGAATGCTTTTGACAAAATCATTCGCCTCCAGGCTAGCCAATTTTTGGTCAAATTTTAAACAGAATAAAAAGTCGATATCCTGCGATTTCAGATAGGTCAGTTTTTCTCGAAACCGACTCAGTCTCTTAGGCGCCTTTGCGGGTGCAAAAAACTCATTGGGCTGTGGTTCAAAGATAACGACCGTGCTCGATAAATCACGTTGTATTGCGGCTGTTTTTAACTGTTCCAGCACATGCTGATGGCCAAGATGGATGCCATCAAAATTGCCGATGGTGACTACGCAGTCGGGCAGGGGTCGAGTCAGGTTATGAAGTCCACGAATGAGTTGCATGCTATTGAGAGTCGATCAGGGGCTAAGGTGCTGGCGCCGAAACCCCATTATCCAGAGCATCGCCACATAACACAAGATGGCCGGAACAATCAGGTAGCCCAGCTGGATAATGCGTTCGTGCCAGAACCAGGAAGACCAGGTGTTGCTGTCGGGAAATAGCAACAGGATAACCAGCGCCATCGCAGCACAGGCGACTAATACTTTCAGCAAGGTCAGGCTGTGGCCACCCGTTTTATC
This sequence comes from Gammaproteobacteria bacterium, assembly GCA_030595795.1. Lineage (GTDB taxonomy): Bacteria > Pseudomonadota > Gammaproteobacteria. The sequence continues at coordinate 10,079 of JAUVCH010000034.1, read as the reverse complement.
GAAGATAGCGTCTCTTTTTAAAGTCAGAGCCAGCATCAGGGCGTTAAAGTAGGCCGAGCCAGTGGTCGCGAGTGCGAGACCGACGTGTGGCGCGACAAAATCTGTTTTCAGCATCCATACCACGAAAATAACGTTTAATACCATGTTCAGACACATTGACTGTATGCCGATTCGAACCGGCGTACGGGTATCCTGTCGGGCATAAAAGCCATTCGCCAGTATTTTGATCAAGATCATCGCAGGTAGTCCCAGGCTATAGGCCATCAGGCTATAGGCGGCCATCATGGTGTCGTGATTGGCAAATTCACCGTACTCAAACAGTGTTGATAATATTGGCTGGGCCAGCAAAAACAGGCCTATCGACGCGGGAACCGCAATTAGCAACGAGAGCCGGATCGCCCAGCCCAGGGTCTGGCCGAAGTGAGTAGCGCCTTCTTTATAGTGTGCTTCCGAGAGATTGGGTAAGACCACGGTGGCCAGCGCAATGCCGAAGACACCGAGTGGGAATTCCAGTAAGCGGTCGGAATAGTAAAGCCAGGAGACGCTGCCGGATATCAAAAACGATGCGATAAAAGTATCGAATAGCAAATTAATTTGCGCCACCGATGAGCCAAACAGTGCTGGGATCATCAGTTTGATAATCTTTTGTACGCCAGCATGTTTCCAGCCCCAGGCCGGTTTTGGCAATAGCCCTTCGCGATACAGGAAAGGCAGTTGGAATAGCAGTTGCAACACCCCCGCGATCAAAACACCCCAGGCCAGTGCGGTAATTGGCATGTCGAGCTGCGGGCTCAACCACATAGCACAACCGATCATGCTCAGATTTAGTAATACGGGTGTGAACGCAGGCACCAGAAAACGCTTCCAGGTATTGAGTATGCCCGCCGCCATTGCCGTCATCGAAATGAGCAAAATATAGGGGAAGGTGATGCGCAGCATATCGGCGGTGAGTTTGAATTTATCGGGCTGATCGATGAACCCGGCGGCGAAAACGCTTATTAACAAGGGCGATGCAAAGATGCCAACGGCGGTTAGCACTAGTAATATAAAGCCCATGGTGCCGGCGACGCGGTTAATCAGCTCGCGCGTTTCGGCGGCACTGAATTGATTGCGGTATTCGGTTAAAACTGGGACGAAGGCGAGCGAGAATGCCCCTTCTGCAAATAGTCGGCGCAGAAAGTTGGGTATTTTGAAGGCGACAAAAAATGCATCGGCGGCGTCTCCTGCGGAGAAAAAGCGCGCTATGACGATATCGCGGGCTAAACCGAGAATACGCGATAGCAGCGTCATCGAGCCGACCGATAATGTTGATTTGACTAAGCTGGACACCTTATTTGCGCTACTAGAGGGCTAGTTCCCTAAAAGCGCGGAATTTTAGCATTGAAATGGTTGGCTTATCAGTGATTTTAATAAAGGCTGGTTCTGGTAAAGGCTCGTAAGTTGTGTATAGGGTATGTATGTGTATAATAATAAATAAGGATTATGGAGGTGTTATATGGCTAGATCAGCAACCCTGGTACGGAAGCAAGTTTTGCTTTCAACGGAAAATATCGAAAAACTGGAGACCGTCGCGAGCAAGCGTAAATCGTCTGTCGCTGAAGTTGTGCGTAACGCCATTGACTATTTTGATCCCGAAGGTGACTCTGCCTCTGAATCTAACGAGTTACTCGAAGTCGCATCAAGGAAACTTAAAGAAGCTATTTCCGATACACAGATAACGCGTCGGCGCTTAAATAAAACGCTCAAAAAAATTGAATCTGGGTCTCGATAATGGCTAGCTGGAAAGATATTCTGGTCGATGTGTTAACGCTTACTGATGAAACGAAAAAACTGAATAAAGATATCGGGAGAGTCGAGGCATTGTTAACTGATGTAGACAGGCGTTTAATTCGAGTTGAAACGGTTGTTGATATTGCTGCTTTGCAGGCTGGCAAGATTTTGCCTAAGGGCGAGTGATTTTTACCCATACAGCAATACATGACCATCAGCCGGATAATTTAAAGATAGGGGTAATGTGAACTGAAAGGACCAGACCCTGAACTTCTGACGAATTGCTTTAGCACAGATATGATTAAATGATAAATCTGTTATTCTCGATTTTATTAGATGCTTTTAGCTATTATAGACAGCGATTAGTACCAATAGGGTATAAAACCACCAATACCAATTCGCATAAAGATTGATAAATTTTCACGAAATATGAAATGACAAAGGATGAATAAATAGTGAGAGATTTGCTATTTGCAGGGCGACCACCTAAAGAAAGGTCGTATAGAACCAGCCGAGGCATAATGCTAGAGGGGAAAGCTGAAGAAATAATTGATCGTAATTTCATGAGAAAATTTGATCGGAAGGTCGATTTAATTTTCACTTCACCGCCTTATCCGCTAAATAGAAAGAAAAAATATGGCAATTTTTCCGGTCAAGAATATGTCGATTGGTTGTGTGCGTTTGGTCCATTATTCAAGAGCCTACTAAATCCGAAAGGATCGATTGTTATTGAAATGGGGAATTCCTGGGAAAAAGGCTCACCTGTGATGTCAACGCTAGCATTAAAATCTCTCTTAGAGTTTTTAGAAAGGAATGAATTACACCTTTGCCAGGAATTCGTGTGGAACAATCCTGCAAAGCTACCTAGCCCGGCACAATGGGTGAACATCAAAAGAAATAGGGTAAAAGACAGCTTTACCAAAATATGGTGGATGTCCCCCGTTAAAGACCCGAAAGCAGATAATAGAAATGTGTTAGTTGAATACAGCGACTCAATGAAGAAGCTTTTAAAAAGGGGAAGTTATAATTCGGGTAAGCGGATATCACAGCACAATATAGGAGAGAAATCATTTCTGACGGACAATAATGGAGCAATAAGTGGGAGCGTTTTAACCTACGGTAATACTGTGTCGTCTGATTCCTATTTAAAATATTGTCGAGAAAAAAATATCACACCTCATCCGGCTCGGATGCCTTATAAATTGGCTGAGTTCTTTATTAAATTTCTAACTAAACCTGATGATTTGGTATACGACCCATTTGGCGGAAGTAACCTAACAGGATTTGCCGCCGAATCACTAGATAGGTATTGGATTTCAACTGAGGCGTCCAAAGAGTACATCTTAGGCTCAATGGGACGTTTCGAAAATATATTTAGTTAAGTAACTTTATAAATGCGGATTAGCAAATCAATTAAACCAAGAAAATGGCAACTTGAAGCATTGAAATATTGGCAAGTTGATCAAAGAGGAATCGTTAATGTTGTAACTGGGGGAGGAAAAACTGTTTTTTCTTATCTCTGCTTAGAATATTTCTTTTCTATTTATCCAGAAGGGCAAGCAATAATTATAGTGCCTACAATTTCATTGATGGATCAATGGGCGATTGATATAGAAGATTCCTCCGACCTTCTACCTAATGAAATTAGTTGTTATTCCGGATACGAAAAGCCAACAAAGTCGACGCGTATAAATATAGTTGTGCTGAATACGGCTCGCAGTCAGGTCGATAAAATTACCGAATCTAGCGACGTATTTTTGATTGTCGATGAATGCCATAGATCTGGCACATCGAAAAACTCCAAAGCGATTGCAGGGGAATATACGGCAACACTTGGTCTATCAGCAACGCCATATAGAGAATTGGATGACGGCTTCGAAATATATCTGCGACCATCATTGGGTGACGTGATATTTGAATACCAATATAACGATGCCCACAAGGATAGTGTGATTGTTGATTTCGAATTATGTAATATTGAAATTTCACTTGATTCTAAAGAGTTAAAAGAATTTAGCGCAACTAGACATATCTTGGTCGGTGTCGATTCAGATAAAATACAAAATCAGAAAGCACTAAAAATATTTACTAAAGCTTCTCGCGTAGCATGGGCAGTAAAGTTTTCCTTATGTCATCGTGGGGAAAGAATCGTAATATTTCATGAGAGGGTGAATTCGTTAGCCTCGATAACGAAAGCTTTAAGAAAATACGGAATAACTTGCGTAGAGTATCATTCTAGATTATCTCCTGCGCATAGAAGGGACAATCTAAGAATCTTCCGCCGTGGTGAAACCAATGTTCTTGTTACTTGCAGGGCACTAGACGAAGGTACAAATATTCCTGAATCGAATATAGCAATTATTGCACAGTCTACCTCCAGTACTAGGCAAAGGATTCAGAGGCTTGGAAGAGTTTTAAGGCCTGCCAAGGGAAAGTGTTATGCTACTGTCTACACACTTTATTCTAGCGACAAGGAAAGGGCTTTGTTGGAAGAGGAAGAGGAGAATCTTGAGGGTGTTGCCAAGATCAGCTGGAAAAAAGGGGCTATTCGTTGAAGCTTTTAACCAAAAACGAGAGGATTTACTATCGATCTGATGCTTTTTTAGAAAATCATTATGAATCTATTGTTAAAAGCGAGCTATCGAGAGTACTTCCGGATTTTTCGGTTTTCGACTTTAAACTAAAAGTCGAAAGTACAACGGGAGATTTTAATATCCCAGACTTGGCAATTGTAGAGAATAATTTGCTTTCATGGTTTATTGTCGAGGTAGAGCTTTCACATCATTCACTCGAGGGGCACGTGTTTCCGCAAGTGTCAACCTTTGCGAATGGAGTTTATACAAAAATCCATTCACAATATATCGCCGGGAAGCTTAAGGATTTACATGTTGAGGCGGTCGATTTATTGATTCGACGCAATCCACCTAAGATTATTGTGGTGGTTGAATCTGCGAGTGTATTCAGAAAAGGGTGGGCGAAACTAGAAGATCAACTTGGGGCAAAAATTACTGTGCTGGAGATATTTAAAAGTGAATCTGACGATTCTATTTTCAATATATCTGGTTTTCTACCCACGAGATCAAAATTTCAAGTTATTCGAATAAGAAAACATAAAATGTTAAATGCTTTTAGATGTAGAACTAGTCCTGGCATTCAGTCACTTCATGGCACAGAAGTCCCAGTAGAATATGACGGAAGTATTTATAAGCTTATTGTCACCTGTTCTGCGGATGAAACGATTCTTTTTTTAAGGCCATCGCCAATGATAAAGGAAAACAGAAATTATCAATTGCGGCTAGTGGATAAAAATCAGATAACTATTGAACAAGAAACTTAAAGAGCTAGAGATTTCTATGGATAAGGTAAGAATACAATTTGGGCATGAAAATTTTGGCAACTACAGAAGACTGTCGTACAAGTGGTGGTACGCGTTAGCCGAGTTTGTAGATAATTCAACTCAAAGTTATGCTGATAACAAGGTGGCGCTCGATACGCAATTTAAAATAGATAATGAACCTCTCGAAGTACATATTTCCACAGGTGACGACTTTATTCGTATTAGTGACAACGCAATGGGCATGGATCGTAATGATCTAGAAAGAGCTTTGATAGTAGGACGCCCCCCGGTAAATAATTCGGGGAGATCAAGATATGGACTAGGGCTAAAAACTGCAGCCTGTTGGATTGGAGATGAGTGGACCATTACGACTAGTAAATTAGGTTCTGAAGAGAGATTAACCGTAGAAGTTAATGTTAATGATGTAATCGCAGGGGATGTAGACCGAGATATTCAATCTGAACCTGAGGAAAAAAATAGGCATTACACAAGAATCGAAATATCTAAACACAACAGGCCTTTAGCCGGGAGAACAATAGGAAAAATCAAAGATTATCTTGCGAGCATATATCGAATGGATATTACATCTGACGAAATATCTCTTACCTATAACTCCAAAAATATTGAATGGGAAAATTATAAAGATAGCGATTTCCTAAGTGCGAAAGATGGGTCAATTTATAAACAAGACTTTATATACGATATTGATACCGATAAAGGCAATAAAGTTGCTGAAGGATGGGTAGGAGTCCTAAAAAGCGGTAGTCGAAGCAAAGCTGGTTTTTCTATTTTTCATAGAAAGAGGCTTATCAAAGGATATCCTGACAGTTGGCGCCCCGAAACAATATTTGGTTCGGGAGGCAGGAATGATCTAATTAATCAAAGACTTGTGGGTGAAATAAATTTGGAGGATTTCGAGGTTTCTCATACTAAAGATGAGATCAATTGGTATCGTGATGAGGAGGATCTTGTAGAAAAGGGTCTTGAGGAAGCGATCAAACCTTACATAGAGGCTGCAAGAAAGGCGAGGAAAGGTAAGCTTTCAGACGAACATGGACCTCAGCAATTCCAAGTTGATGCGGCTCTTAGGTCAATTGAAGAGGAACTTATAAGCCCAGAATTTGTAGAAAAGTTGACGTTAACGGAATCAATTCCTTCCGAGGAAACAATTGCGCAGCAAAATGAATCGATAATAAAAAATATTGCGACCGAGGAACCAAATTTTGAGGCTACCGTTGGTAATGTTATTGTTAAGCTATTTCTGGATGCAAACTTATCTCCAAATGACCCATATTTTGTAAATGAAACCCAAGATAAAAACGTAATAATGGTGGTGGTGAATATCTGTCATCCTCATTGGACTCTTCTGGAGGGAGAGAATGCCATCGTTAACTATTTGAGACATTGCGTTTACGATGCCATTGCTGAGGAAAAGGCGTCGGAAAAACAACGACTTAACTCAGATACCGTCAAATTATTGAAAGATCATTATCTCCGCGTACCGTTTGAAATCTTGCAATCAGACGATGCAAACTAGGAAATAATGGTGCCAGGTCTTGCCAAATCGCAAATAAGTTTTTCAATGCCTATACTGCTACGATTAAAATTCCTGGTGCAGCTTCTTACTTGACCTCCTGTTGAATCGGGCGCGAGTAAGTCGAAGACGATAACGACAACTTGCACAAGCCAAAGTTGAGGATGCCCCAATCAAAATAATCGGTAATTTAGGGCTAATTTCGGGTTGACATGGCCCTGCGCAGTGCAGATAATGCGCGCCTGATTTTTTAAGCCTATCCGGGAGTGAACCTTGGCGAACTCAGCTTCAGCAAAAAAACGCGCAAACCAGGCCGAACAGCGCCGTCAACGTAATGCGAGCCATCGCTCGATGATGCGTACTTACCTCAAGGCTACGGTTGCTGCCATTGCATCTGCCGACAAGGCCGGTGCCGAGGCGGCTTACAAGAAAGTCGTGCCTGCACTCGATAGTTCCGCTGCTAAGGGTATTATTAGCCGCAACAAGGCTGCACGGCATAAGAGTCGTATGAATGCCCAGATTAAAGCGCTGTAGTTAAAAAACGACATGTTTTAAAGGAAGAGGCCGGATTTCCCCGGCCTTTTTTATGCCTGATTATGTTGCGATCCACTCGGCGCGAACCAGCTCTTTGTCCCCCGTAAGGATTTTCCCAACAAATTGATCACCTGAATTGACTAAGCCAACTCCCTTAGGTGTGCCAGTCATAACAATATCACCGTCGTTCAAAGTCATGAAATCTGAAATTTCGTCTAGCACTTCCTGCGGCTTATACATCATGAGTGGGTAACCACCGTTTTGAATTTCCGCCCCGTTAATATCTAAAATAAGGCTGAGCGATTCCACCGGAGTATCGCCGAGTAACACGAAATCGCTAAAACAGGCTGCACCGTCAAACGCTTTTGCACGCTCCCAGGGTAAGCCTTTTTCTTTTAACTTTGACTGTAAACCCCTTTTGGTTAAATCCAGACCAAAGCCAACCGCGTGTAAATCAGCACCTTTGATGACAAAACAAATTTCGCCTTCGTAATGTAATGGCTCATCGATGAATCCCCTCAGTTGATTTGATATGGCAGAATTAGGCTTAGCAAATAACACCATATTTTCGGGTATCTCGTTGCCGAGCTCCTGAATATGCTCCTGGTAGTTTCGACCGACACAGATAATCTTCGATGGTTCTACGGTGTGTGTATCGACGGTGATGCTTTTCATTGAATACTCCAGGCAATTTGCAGTTCTGAGGCAGTATAAATCAGCCCCCGGGAAAGTGAACAAATTCTCCTTATTCGGACTTTATTTTCGGTTCAGCCAGCATTCAGTGAGCTGGGAGTAAATTAGCCCCACTCCTACAAACAACGAGGCAAATGAGATGATTAATTTAAGAGCAAGTTTAAAAGTTTCACTATTATCGGCTTTGATACTCGCCGGATCATTCGCTACTACTGCTCAGGCAGATCATGAACATAGTTCGATCCTGCCCTATGTTGCCGCTGGTGTATTTGCATCCCTTCTTTTCAATAATACCCATACTTATCGTTATGAAAAGAAGCGCTATAACGGTTACAACAACCACGGTGGTAGTCATGGTTCGTACAACAAGAAGTATCGTCGATATAACCATAGCCAAAGCTATAGCCGTAACCAAAGTTACAGCAATGGCGGCTATCAGTATAAAGCCAAGCGCAAGAATCGCCACTAATCGGGCTCTCCGGACTAAACTGTGAATATGATGAATACCACAACAAGAATCAGTATTGCGGGTTTGCTCTGCGCGACGAGTTTGAGTGTTTTTGCGCAAAGTGATGAAGTGCTCGTGTCTCGTTCCATTGGCAAGCTGGTGGCAGATGACAGTATCGATCTTAACCAGGCAGTGAAGTCTCAGGATCTGGTGAGCAGTACGGCTTCCGATACTACGATAGCCACTGATGACACCCTAAATCGAACTGCTAATCGTGACGACCAATATTTCACAATTTATCAGGGCGATGTCGATCTGCTTTCGGACCTGGATGGCGATGGCTTTCATCATGCACTTAATGTGAGCTTCGACGTAGATGTTGATTACGATGGAGCCACGGTTTACGCCAAGTTATATCTCAGTAGAGAAGGCGGCCTCTGGGTTCAGTATCACACCACCGATTTATTTAATATTTTCGAAGACGATGCTAGCGATACTTATGAAGTAACCACCGAACTGGTTGACGGATACTTCACAGGTTATTACGCCGTATTGGTCGAAATTTACAGTCTTAATCATGCGGGTATGATTACTAGTGAAATACTCGATCGTCACAATCTTGGTAGAGACGTCATGCTCGAAGACCTTGGTCGAGACGAAGTACTGTACTACAACGAAGTGACCGTAATTCACGGCGCTGGTAGCTTTTCACTTTTAATTTGGTTGCTACTTGTTCAGGTGGTGATCGCAGCCAGGGGAATCCTCACGTCGAGCCCCCGTAAGACGATAATAAAAAGAACCGATATCTCTGCGCTGCGATCCTTTTTTCTGAGCAAGTTAACTGAGCTAAATTTGACCAGGCCAAATTCAACTAGGTAGGAGGAGGGCGAAGCGCGATTCATTCCCCCGATGACCGCGCTTCGTTATTAATCCAGTCTCGTACCTGTTCCGCATGTCCCGACAAGGTTGTTTTTGACGACCAGATCAGATGGAATTCCTCGCCACTCGCCCAACTCTCGGGAAGAGCCTGAACCAGCAAGCCGCGTTCAATTAACGAATCAACCACATGTTTCCAGCCAATCGCAATGCCTTCGCCGGACATCGCCGCCTGAATCACCAGCGCGTAATCGTTTAGACGCAATCCTTCGCCGTTATCTACATAGTCAAAATCAAAGGCGGCAAACCAGTCTTTCCATTTAGGCCTGGGTCGAAACGGTTCTTCAAGGTGGATAAATTGATGTGTCGATAAATCTTCTATTGATTGAGGTTTGCCATGTTTTTCGATATAAGCGGCGCTAGCTATCGGTATTATTTCTTCCCTGGCAATACAACTCGATTGGTATCCTGGCCAGTGGCCGCGACCACGCCGAATACCAAGCGAGACGTTTTCGTTTTCCAGATCGGAATCTTTATCGGTGACTTGAAGACGTAAATCGATAGCCGGATAACGGCTATGTAAACGCGAGAGCCTCGGCATTACCCAGTAATTGGCAAATGCGGTGGATACCGACAACGTCACCAATGCCGGTGCACTTTTGCGATTGATATCCATGGCGGTTTTTAATATACGCCCGAGCCCTATAGACACTTCGGTATAAAGTCTCTCGCCTTCGTCGCTCAAGGTTATTTTGCGGTGGCCGCGATGAAATAAAACCTGACCGATGGCTTCTTCAAGCTGGCGTATGGCGAAGCTCACGGCGGGTTGTGAAACGCCCAGTTCTTTCGCTGCTTGGGTGAATGAGAGTAGCCGACCACAGACTTCG
>JAUVCH010000165.1 GCA_030595795.1 Gammaproteobacteria bacterium | reverse complement strand
GATCCGCTTGGCCCATCGATGGTAACGACGTAGGGTTCATTTTCAGTCATGACTGACAATTCTTAACCCTGCATTTGATGCGAGCTCAACAAATCCAGGGAAAGATGTGTTCACATTCGCACAGTTATTAATTTTTATTTCGAACTTGGCACGTAACGAAGCAACGCTAAATGCCATGGCGATACGATGATCTCCATGCGACTCGACTTCACCGCCATTGAGTATTCCGCCCTGAATGCGAATACCGTCCACAGTGGGCCGGGCATCAATCCCAAGAATGTTCAGGCCATCGGCCATGGCCTGAATACGATCGCTTTCTTTTACCCGCAGCTCTTCGGCTCCAGTTAATAGCGTTTCGCCATCGGCACAGGCCGCAGCCACGAAAAGGACGGGGAATTCATCTATGGCAAGTGGTACCAGTTCTTTCGGTATCACAATCCCCTTTAGTCGAGCACTACGCACGGTGATATCCACTACGGGTTCACCACCTACATTTTTTTGGTTATCCAATGAAATATCAGCACCCATTAAACGTAATATGTTGATAACGCCGGTTCGGGTTGGATTTACCCCGACGTGTTCTAGTTTAATCTCGCTATTGGGAGCAATACTCGCCGCAACCATAAAAAAGGCAGCAGAAGAAATATCGGCAGGCACATCAATATCGGTAGCTTTTAGTGACTGTAACCCTGCCATACGGATTTCATTGCCATTACTGATAACATCGCAGCCAAAGCCACGCAGCATGCGCTCGCTATGGTCTCGCGTCGGGGCAGGTTCTCTCACCACAGTTTCGCCCTCTGCATATAGCCCTGCCAGCAGGATGCAGGACTTAACCTGAGCCGAAGCCATCGGTAAATCGTAATCGATTGCTTTTAGATGGCTATCTCCTTTGATAGACAAAGGTGCTGTTCCCCCATCCTGACTACCAATCTTTGCACCCATGGACTCTAAAGGTTTAATTACACGATTCATCGGCCTGGTTGAGAGCGACTCATCACCAATTAGTTGACTGTCAAAATCCTGCCCAGCCAGCAGCCCCAGTAACAGGCGCATGGCGGTACCAGAATTCCCCATATCCATTTTCCTTGTCGGCGCTTTTAGTCCTTTTAGACCAACACCATGGACGACTATCTGGCCAGCATTCCGATTAATGACAACACCCATCGACTGGAATGCCTTCAAAGTATTCAGGCTATCCTCACCTTCAAGGAACCCAGATATGTGACTGACACCATCAGCAATCGAAGACAATATAATGGAGCGATGGGAAATCGATTTGTCGCCAGGAACACGGATAGATCCACTAAGAAGGCCACCGGGGGAACATAGAAAACAGGTCATTAACAGTTACCGATTAAAGAATCTCGTTCAGATTTGGCTTTGCCAAACAAAGCGAGTAAAGCGTTGGCATCATTGTCCTTGATAGCGCTTGAAATCATATCGAGCTCTTCCTTATAACCCTCGATAAATTCTAGCAACGCATCCCCATTCGACAGGCAAACATCCCGCCACATGACAGGATCGCTAGAAGCAATACGGGTAAAATCGCGGAAGCCACCGGCAGCATATTTAAATATTTCATCATGCTCGTTAAGGCCCGACAGATAATTCACCATCGCGTAGGCCAGCATATGCGGTAAATGCGAAGTCGCAGCGAGCACCTTATCGTGATGCTCTACGCTCAGGTACTCGATGCTGGCACCGCATTGTTGCCACATGGCATCGACCTTTTGGACGGCTTGCCGACTGGTTTCTTCGAGTGGCGTAAGAATGACTCGTCGGTTTTGATAAAGCGTTGCGAATCCAGCCTCGATACCACTATTTTCGGTACCCGCAATCGGATGGCCTGGTACGAACTGGTTAAACTGTTCTCCAAGGGAGGCCTTCGCTATTCCCACCACAGAGCCCTTAGCACTCCCGACGTCGGTGATAACGGAAGTTTCCGCGATGTTGCCTTTTATTTGTCCAAAAGCAGTTTCCATCGCTCCCAAAGGCACAGCCACTACTACCATGTCGGCGTCTTTTACTGCTTCGGCAATCGATGACTGGTAGCTATCGATGACACCCAACTCTACGCCTTTTATAAGGTTATCAATATTCCGGCCACAACCAACCACATGCGTCACCGCACCCGCCTGTTTAAGCGCAAGCGACAATGAGCCACCGATTAAACCGGCTCCAATAATCGTAAGCCGATTGATCATAGCGATGCTTTTGGGTAGGAACCGAGGATTTTAAATCGAGCAGCTTGTTGCTTGAGTTCGGAAAAGGCCTGGATAACATCTTTGTCTTGCTGATGCCCATCTATATCGATGAAGAACACATACTCCCATTTTCGATCGGGTGACGGGCGCGACTCTATTTTGTTCATGCTGATACCATTATCTGCCAGAGGCTGCAATAAGCCCAACAAGGCCCCGGGGTTGTTTTTAGTAGCTATTAACAACGATGTTTTATCGCTGCCGCTGGGGTCGACATCCTGCTTACCGATAACCACAAATCGCGTGGTATTGTCGGATAAGTCCTCGATGTTTTCGACGCAAATCTTGAGATCAAAGGCCTCTACTGCAGGCAAGCCACAGATAGCCGCCGCGCAGGGCTCTTCTTTGGCCAGCCGCGCTGCCTCGCCATTACTACTGACAGGAATTCGCTCAAGGCCTGGAAAGTTTTGATCAAGCCAACGTCGGCATTGCGCAAATGATTGCTGGTGCGAGTAGATATGCTTGATCTGACTGGCATCCTGAGACAAATTAGCCAGGTGATGATGTATCTGAATTTCTACTTCACCACAAATTAACAAACCCGATTCGATAAACATATCGAGCGTATGGCTAATAACACCTTCGGTAGAGTTTTCGACAGGTACCAGGCCAAAGTCTGCATGACCCGATTCGACCGAATTAAATACATCGGGGATACTGCTCAAAGGTATCGTAGATACCGAATGACCGAAGTGTTTCAGTGCGGCACTTTGGGTAAAGGTACCCTCGGGCCCGAGAAAGGCTATTTTTAGCGGCTGCTCTAGCGCCAGACAGGCCGACATCACTTCGCGTAACAGGCGTCCTACTTCGTCATCGCTGAGCGGCCCCTGATTTAGTGACTTGATACGTTTAATAACCTGCGCCTCACGATCGGGCCGGAAAAAATTAATCACGTCTTCGAGATGTTCGCTGGCTTCTCGCTTTACTTCAGCAACGGTGACAGCGCAGTCGGCACGCTGATTAAACAGTTCGAGCAGGCGCTGATCGATATCGTCGATTTGATCGCGCAAATCCTGTAAAGTTTTATCACTCATGAGTTATTGTTCGAGCTGGCAATAGTCTGAAATCAAGAATGCAGTATAAGGGATATTAATATCGGAATCATGCTTCGCGTTCGGCAAATTCACCCATGAAATCAACCAAGGCATCGACACCGGCTTCGGGCATTGCATTGTAGATACTAGCGCGCATACCACCAGTTAAACGATGACCTTTTAGATTGGTTAAACCAGCCTCGACAGCCTGTTCGAGAAACAGCTTATCCAGCTCACTACGCTTCAGGGTAAATGGAATATTCATCCATGAACGATAGGAGTGATTTATATCATTTTGGTAGAAATCACTTGTATCAATCGCCTGATAAAGCTTTTCAGATTTTCGAGCATTAAGTTCGGCAAAATGTACCAAACCACCCTGCCGTTTTATCCATTGAAACACAAGGCCGGACAAATACCAGGTAAAGGTCGGTGGTGTATTGAGCATCGAATGCTGGTCGGCGGTTTTTCGATAGCTATACATCGATGGACAAAAAGCAAGACCGCGATCAAGTAGATCCTCTCGCACGATGACCAGTGTTAAACCTGCGGGGCCTATATTTTTTTGTGCGCCAGCGTAGATTACCCCATAGCGACTGACATCGATCGGACGCGATAAAATCGTCGAGGACATATCGGCAACAATTGGGATATCACCAGTCTCAGGCAAGTCACAAAACTCCAGACCACCTATGGTTTCATTCGGAGTAATGTGAACATAAGCGCTATCTTTGGATAATCGCCAGTCAGACATCGGAGGGACTGATTTATAATTAACCGCTTTGGCCGAAGCACAGACATTAACACGGGTATAACGCTCGGCTTCTTTGATGGCCCTGGCCGACCAGATACCGGTATCGGCGTAATCCGCCTCCTGTGACTGACCCAATAAATTCATTGGAACTATAGAAAACTGACTGCTCGCTCCACCCTGCATAAACAGCACTCGATAACAATCGGGCACCGAAAGCAATTCACGCAGATCAGCCTCGATTCGCTGCGCAACTTCGGTATAGTCGACTCCACGATGGCTAATTTCCATCACCGACATGCCGCAACCATGCCAGTCAAGCAGTTCGTCCTGAGCCTCACTCAGAACTTCGGTCGGGATCATCGCCGGCCCGGCGCTGAAATTAAATACTCTTGTATATTCCGGCATTACTCGCCGCCGTTACTCGTTGACAGGTTCCGACTCTTCGTCAGAATCTTCTCCATTCACGCTAGCTGCGACGGGTTCGATCTGAACCAGTTGCTCGTCTTCGCCGACGCGTATTAGAGTGACACCCTGAGTATTACGCGCCAGAATAGAAATACCTTCTACCGGTGTCCGAACCAGGGTGCCCGCATTACTTATGAGCATGATTTCTTCATCACCAGTGACACGAATGGCACCGATAACCCGACCATTACGCGCCGAGGTTTTGATGGAAATTACGCCCTGGCCACCGCGGCCCTGGGTAGAAAAATCTTTGACTCGCGTACGCTTACCGTAACCATTTTCGGTGGCAAATAATATTTCGCCCTCATCCGAATCGGTAGCAATCAGTGAAATAACATCATCACCCGATTTAACCTTAATACCGCGCACACCGGCTGCGGTACGACCCATGGCACGAACATCCTGTTCGTCAATACGAATGCCCTTACCCGCGCTGGTAAACAACATTAAGTCTGACTCGCCAGCGGTGAGTTGCACACCGATCAAGCTATCGTCGTCGCGCAAGTCGAGGGCGATGATGCCGTTAGCCCGTGGGCGCGAAAAACTGGCCAGGGAGGTTCGCTTTACTTTACCACTGGCAGTCGCGAAGAAGATAAACTGATCTTCTGGATAATCGCGTACCGGCAATATCGCGGTAATTCGCTCGTTCGCTTCCAAAGGCAATAAATTCACCATTGGTCGTCCGCGCGCGGTTCTGCTTCCAATCGGCAACTGATAAACCTTTTGCCAGTAAACTTTTCCACGGGTAGAGAAACACAACAGTGTATCGTGCGTTGAAGCAGCAAACATTTGTTCGACGAAATCTTCATCCTTCACTTTAGTGGCCGCCTTGCCGCGCCCACCGCGACGCTGCGCGCTGTAAGATTCGAGTGGTTGTGCCTTGGCATAACCCAGATGCGAAATAGTCACCACGACATCTTCTTCGCTGATTAGATCTTCTACGGTCAGGTCAGAATGGTCGATTAGAATTTCAGTTCGACGAGGATCGGAAAATTGCTCGCGAATGGCTTCGAGTTCGATGCGTATTTCAAACTTAAGACGCTCGTCTCTTTGCAGAATATCGAGCAGGTCTTCGATTTTTTCCAGTATCTCACGGTACTCGGAGATAATTTTATCCTGCTCCAAACCAGTAAGCTTATGCAGGCGTAAATCAAGAATGGCCTGAGCCTGCCTTTCGGTGAGTCGATACTGACCATCCGCCAGACCGCATTCCTCGGGAATATCTTCCGGCCTTGATGAATCCGCGCCAGCACGTTGTAGCATATCCATCACCACGCCAGGCGGCCAGGATTTTTCCAACAAGCCCGCTTTTGCTACGGCTGGGCTAGGCGACCGTTTGATCAGCGCGATAATTTCGTCGATATTGGATAGCGCAATCGCCAAACCTTCGAGTAGATGGGCGCGATCGCGTGCTTTGCGTAAATCGAATACTGTGCGTCGGGTTACGACTTCGCGACGATGTATTATAAAAGATTCGAGAATTGTCTTCAGGTCGAGCAATCGTGGCTGGCCCTTAACCAGTGCAACCAAGTTGATACCAAATACGTTTTGCATCTGGGTTTGCTTGTAAAGGTTATTCAGAATGACATCGGCGATTTCACCGCGACGCAGTTCGATAACCATGCGCATGCCGTCCTTGTCGGACTCATCGCGTAGACCGGAAATGCCTTCCAGCCTCTTTTCTTTAACCAGTTCGGCAATTTTTTCCAGCAGACGTGCTTTGTTTACCTGATAAGGCAATTCGGTGACGATAATGCTCTGTCGTCCAGTTTTGCTTTCTTCATAGTGGCTACGCGCACGCAGATAAAT
>JAUVCH010000176.1 GCA_030595795.1 Gammaproteobacteria bacterium | reverse complement strand
CAAAGTAGCGCTACGGATAGGATTCATGGCAGATCGACTCACGGTGGCGGTGGATGGTTTGGCGATTTGAAGCCTAACCACCTTGTCGGTCTTTTTCTAGGGTAATTTGAACTGCTTATGGCTTAAGTAAGTGCCATTCGTGTCAGGCCTCATGATATTCTCCGCGTTGAGGCTTATTGATGGAATTGAGCTTTGTGTTATAAAATTGCACATACCGATAGTGTCTGAAAAACAGCTTTAGCCAGAGAGAATAAGATCGGGGTTGGCTGGTTTGGTTTCAATTCATGATTCAAGACGCGATCCCTTGATCTCAGAGCGATACGACTAAAACTATCATTGAAAAATTAAGGAGAACTAATAATGTCCAGGTACCGGCACTCACTTCCGCAACTTTCTGGAGACCTGTTTTTGACCGGAGCGGGACTCGAAACTGATCTGATGTTTAATCATGGGATAGAAGTCAAACATTTTGCATCGCATACCTTGTTACCTGACAAAGTGGGTCGGCAAGCCCTCACTAACTATTATAGAGGCTTACTAACCCTTGCACAGGAAACTGGGGCAGGATTCATTCTCGAAACAGAGACTTTTAAGGCACAGATGTTCTGGGCCGAGACGTTTGGTGCGACTGAGGATGAACTACATGAGATTAACAATCAGGCGGTGGCATTTGCTGCCGGACTGCGCGGTGAGTTTTCTGCCAACGAACAACCAATCATCCTCAACGGAGGTGTAGGTTCACAAGGTGATGCCTATAATCCGGAACCTAAAGTGGCTGCTGAACAGGCGGAGCACTATCATGCCAAACAACTTTCCTGGCTAGCGCAAACCGACATCGACATGGTAACGGGATATTTTCCAGAATCAGTCGAACCGGTAGGTTTTGTACGCGCCTCACGTAACTCTGGCTTACCTGCGGCAGTGTCTCTTACGCTGGAAACGGACGGCCGATTACATACAGGACAGCCACTACAGGAAGCGATCGAATCCATCGACGAAGCGACCGATAACGGTGCTGCTTATTTTATGGTGCATTGCGTTCATCCTGATCACCTACCGGGCATAATTGAAGGTGCTGATTGGGCACGTCGTATCCGTGGGATTCGGTGTAATGCTTCTCGAAAGAGTCACGCCGAACTTAATGAGTCGGAAACTCTTGACGATGGCAATCCAGTCGAACTGGGTAGTCAGTACAAAGAAATCAAATCTCGGATGCCCTGGGTAAACATAGTCGGGGGATGCTGTGGCACTGACCTTCGCCACGTGACGCAAATTGCTCGCGCTATCGCTGGTTCGAGCGAGGAAAGCTGACTCAAATCCGTCCCAAATCCGGTGCAAACACAGCCTGAGGCTCATCAATCCCTTTCATCTGATGCTCCCCGAGTGATCGCATCGGAACGTTGACTGACTCTGAAAAATCTTTCGACACCAGAACATCTTCCTTCAACACTTTACTGAGCGATTCGAGGCGTGCTGTTCGATTAACCGCTGGGCCGATTACCGTGAAATCCAGTCTGTCGGGAGCACCGACATTGCCGTATGCCACTTCGCCGACATTAAGGCCGACACCAAAGCGTATTTCGATTTTGCCATGCCGTCGACGCATGTGATTGAAGGTTGCGAGGGATTGTCGTGCGTCGCGTGCCGACTCCAATGCCGCCTGGCAGGCTGACTGTTTGGAGACTTGATCGTCGATTGGGAAGACGATTAACATCGCATCACCGATGAATCGTAGTATTTCGCCACCGTTGGCGGTAGTTGCCGCCGCGATTAATTCAAAATAATCATTCAGTAGCATTAAAAGTTCATCCGCGGGCAGGTGCTCTGACATTTTAGTAAATTCGCGTAAGTCGCTAAACCAGAGTGCGGCGTGAATGGTGTCAGCGTCGCCACGTTTGATCATTCCTGAGAAAACCTTTTTGCTGGTTCGTTTTCCGACATAGGTATCCATCAGCGAAGTTGCTAGATGACGCAAAGAAAAAACTTCCAGAGTCGGTGCGATAAAATCGCGAACCCGCCTGAAGTTAAGAATATCGCATTCGCTAAAACCGCCTTCGGTTTTGGTGGAAACGATAAATGCACTGTTAAGACCGCTATTAAAAGTAACTGGCATGGCGTAATAGTCAGTAAAACCTTCCACAGCGAGCTCTGTATATGCAGAGTGAGCATTTTCGGCCAGGTCAGTCAGTGATTGCCGCACACCGCGACCACTGTCGAGCAGGAGCTGGATCGGGCTACCAATAAAGCGTTCGGTCTGCTGGATGCCGTGCAAGGCCTGGAAGGTTTCGGTCTTCCCTGTACTAAGCTTCCAGGTAGCCGAGGTTGCGGCGTATAAAGGGTTTATCGTGGGAAACATGATTAGCAACCGATCGATTGGTGCACCCTGATGACTAAGGTGACTGGCCAGTTCATTGGTAAAATCGTACCGATTTTCGATCAATCGTCCATGGCGAAATAACCATTCGATAACCGGATCTAATGACCAGATTTCCCGGTCAGAACACAGTACCTGACTTGATTCAGTATTAATGATGATTCTCCTTCATATTACTCTACCCCCGGTGCGGCGCGTTCCGATCTCGTAGCCTTACGTTTTTCGCCAGCCAGTAATAATACGCCGAAGAAGATAATAATGGCAGCGCCGAGCAACATTGTCGGGGTGGGGGTTTCATCCCAGATCACGTAGCCATAGAGAATAGCGAGTATCGCGCGGATAAAATTCAAGCGAAGAAAGGCTGCTTTGACGAAAACGGGCGGTTTTTAACGCGCATAATCACTACAAAGAAAATGCAAACTAGCAGCCCGCACAGAAACAGTATCTGACCGATCTCAAATACCCCGGTTAAATGCTTAATGATGGCATCGTTTGTCGTAATCATCGTCATCGAGCCTTGTCCATTATGAAATGAGTCTGAGCAGGGGCCTTCAAAGCATATGAAGAGCTGATGGCATTAATCGGGTGAGTGCCCATCGGTATGGGGAAATCTAGTTGCTGATTTAAAGTATCCGATAAACTGGGATCAGGTTTAATCTGACCCCAGTTTCTGCGACTCAAGACCTGCCACTATGGGGACGGAGCTTAACGAATAGTTAAGCTCCAGCCATCGATAGCACCGATGGCATCAACATCGACATCTTTAACAAGCAGGGTCCAGATTCCATTGGCATTCTCTCCGGTAAAATTTCCCAAAGGTTCCACGGGCATATACGAACCCGGAAAAGGGGCCTCCCCCATCGAAATGCTTGTTGTGGCTGCATCAACAAAGGTGGTATTTGCGTAGTTGTCTCCAAAACTTCCTGAACGGGATGCCAGAGTAATTTTCGTCCCACCTGGCGACGTAAGGTAAATTTCGAGATCACGAGTGATTTCGTGAGTGATCTCCAGGGTGACCGTTACCTTGCTAATAGATATGGGTGCATCACTTAAATTGATGACTGAAGTAATGCCGGGAGACATGGCACCTTCCGGAATTGTAATGGGGAAAGTATCGGTGCTTATATTCGATTTCGGCAGGTCTGCCACCCAGGTCAGAGCATTGGCCATTAGCTTGTCGCCGTTTGTTGTTGCGCGCCACCCATCGGTTATTGCGTCGCTTGAGGGTGGATAGAAACCGAGATCGGCTCTCCGGGCCGCTTTGTCTTCCCGCACAGCGACGAGCGGTGTGTTATCGCTCCAATCGGCTATGCGTGTCGCCCCAGTAACAATTTGCTGTGTAGCTGGCCGGAAACTTATCGTACCGCCATTGAATCTTGTGACGCCGTTGGAAATGTCGTGTGCCGGTTCATGAATAGTACCAAGAGTCAATTGTGAGGCTGTTGATAATGGCGCAGAACCGGGTGGAATGGCAAAGTAGTCCATGGCAACCCCTTCAAAGCGCCCTGTGGGTGACGAAACGTAGGAGGGAAATAGGGTAAGTACGACGCCACCTTCACCATCGACATAATCTGCCAGGTCGTTACCAAGTTGTGTACTATCTGAAAAATTGATGTTGGCAGACACTAAGATAGAATCATAGCTATGTAGCGTTGCCAGGGATGGAGTTGCGATACTGGCGTCGAAAACGCTGATTGTGTTGAAATGTCCTGTTCCATGAAGTTTAGCCAGTACATCGGTGGACCGAGTACCACCATCAAAAACATCAGAAAAAGCTTCAACCAGGGCAACATCGGGCAGCGGTCTCGACAGATTAGCCGCATTGACCAGCACATCCTGCCACCCGCCATCGTTTGCGCCTGTTGGCTGTGCATTCGACCAGTCCCAGCCCATGATGACGATTTGGCCTGATCC
This sequence comes from Gammaproteobacteria bacterium, assembly GCA_030595795.1. Taxonomy (GTDB): domain Bacteria; phylum Pseudomonadota; class Gammaproteobacteria. The sequence goes on along the minus strand of JAUVCH010000176.1, from coordinate 126 downwards.
AATAGGTATGAGTACCACGACACCATAAAGACTGGCATCGGTATAAATGAACCTGTAATAATCGGTAAGGCCGGCTACGTCGGGCAACGATACTCCATAGATACCTGCATTGGCTTCTAAAGATGA
>JAUVCH010000125.1 GCA_030595795.1 Gammaproteobacteria bacterium | reverse complement strand
GCCATTCACGCATGAATTTGAGAATTATGCTGGTCTTGAAAGGCTCGACCTCGGCCAGTCGTTCTGCCCAGTCGAGCGAATGCAGGGAAAACCCGAACAGCACCAGAAAAACGATGTATTTAAGCGCCCATAGCCGCTCATGCAGTCCCCACGGTAATTTCCTCTGTCGAATTTTCAGCGCTTTGGCGAGCTTATTGAGCAATTCCTGTAACGCACCGAAGGGGCAAAGCCAACCACAAAAAGGACCTCGACCCCAGAGCAACAAAGATGCTGCGACCGAACTCCAGAGGATAAAAATAGATGGCTCCATGAGGAAATATTCCCAGTTGAAACCAGATACAACCGCATTAGCGACGGTGAGAATATTCACTACCGAGAGCTGCGCATTGGCGTAAAATCCGATGCCGAACACGGTGAATAACAAAAAGCCAACGCGTATCCGATTCGTCAATTTCGGATGTTTGGCGAGTTCATTCTGGAAGAAAAAAATCACCGTCAACACGATCAAAGCCAAAGATAGAATGACAATATGTGGAATCTTGCTCAGCCACATTTTTTGCCACAGCGGCGTGTCAGCGCTAGAGGTATCCTGATCTGCGCTGGCGACCACCGGTGCAACCTTTAGGTATTTATTGGGTACCTGATAATCTAGCTTAAATGTTTGAAAAGCCTTGCTGGTCGGTCCTGTCGCCCGTCCGACTAACAATTCGAGCGTCCATGGCAAAGTTGGATCGAACCCCAATTCGGGGGGAATGCGAAACAGATCAGTGTCCTGGAAGTCGGTCGCACCATCGGCGGCTATACGACGCAGGCGTTTATGGTGGTAATCATGGAATCGAACCGAGATATCACCCTGTATAAGCTGGAATCGACCGAAGATGCCACCGCGTACGTATCCCGAACCCTTGAACGAGTAACGCCCGTTTGCTGCCAGCATAATGGCTTGCTGGCCGGGTTGAAGTTTACGTTTCAAATTGCTGTATTCAGCCTCTCCAAGCATGCTACGACCAATGCTGGGAACCGAGACCAACCCTGCGTATAACTCTATGAAGGATTCATCAGCAGGACCTTCCTCGGGCTGGTCGATCGCCGGAATATTGCCAGATTTCTCAAAAGCACTGTTTATATCGGCCAGGGTAAGCTTCAAACGCCGCACCGAGCCATCACTAATCAGACTAATCCAGTCCTTCTTCTTATCTAAATCCAGATTAACAACATAAACCGGGCCAGTAGCTTTGCGCTCAGGCTTTAGTCCCGCCAGGCCATAGGCGCGGGCCACCTTAATACTGCTACGGATAATCGTATCGTCCATCACCATTATGGTAACGGTTGCACCGGATACGGCATCCACCTGATGATCGTTCTCCAGACTACTGGCAAATACACCCACGTTCATACCAACATAGGCATCCAGGACTTCGACGATACGCTTTTCCGGAATCCCTATCAGAACAATGGGTTCATGATGCTCTACCAGTATCACATTTCGAATAACCGCCTGCATATCGATAGCGATGACCATATGAATTGGCTTGCCGGAATAACCCGTGGAATTTACGTAGTCGGAATTTACGAACACATAACCTAACTGCTCGTTGCCATTGAATGCGGCCACAACGGGAGGACTACCTTCGATAGCACCGAGTCTGGTTGCGCCCGAGAAAACTTCTTGAGGATTAAGATCAGATATAAATCGAGGTAATACTGGGTCTGGAGCCGCGATTACACTCAAGGAAGGCATGAGTAAGCCGACAAACAGAATAAGGCCAATTAACGACCTGATTATTGTTCTTAAAGACTTAACCACATTTTCCCTGCTGCGAGTTTTTCAATCCGCGCAGAGTAACAATGGCATCCAGCAAGCTACTTGATAAAAATCAACCTAACGCTCAATAAATTCCTCCTGATAATCTCCATATCACTCAGCCAACCCCAACAACCAGTCCTTAAACGCTTTCACCGCCGGATTCTTCAAGTGAGCAGAGGGACAAACAACGTAATAAGCAAAATCATTATTTAGAGAAATATCAAAAGGCCGAACCAACCGCCCAGATTCTAGTAAGTCACCGACAAAAGTCATCGAACCAAGCGCTACACCCTGCCCATCTACCGTAGCCTGAATCAGTACATTGGTATCGTCGATAATGGTGCCCTTATTAGCATTGATATCCTCGACGCCAGCCAGTTTTAACCAATCATTCCAGCATTCAAAATTGGCGTCATGTAGCAGCGTGTAATATCTTAGATTATCCAGTTGGGTCAGCGGCTTATCGTTATCCATAAAGCTCGGCGGACAGACCGGGAAGAAATCCAGGCTGAGCAAAGGGTCTGCCACAACACCGGGCCAGTCGCCTTTGCCGTAGGTAACTGCGATATCGATTTCTTCCCGATCAAAATCTACCGCCGGATGCGCATGATACAAACACAGGTCTATTTCAGGATATTGGAGCCAGAAGTATTTTAACCTCGGAGAAAGCCATTTTGCCGCAAAAGACGGTGCCAGCCGCACACTAATAGTATTGCTCGTTTGTACTTTGCTTAGTGCAGCAACCGCACTTGAGACCTTGTCGAAGGCTTCCATGACTTCGGGCAACAAGGCTTTGCCCTGTTCAGTGAGAGCGAGTCTTCGTGGATATCGAATGAAAAGAGATACGCCCAGATCCTCTTCAATCACCTTAATTTGGTGACTAACCGCTGCCTGAGTGACGTTTAGTTCTTTACCCGCTCGCGTAAAGCTCAGCAACCGTCCAGCTGCTTCAAAACATTTCAAACTATTCAGTGGAGGTAAACGACGCGCCATACGATCAAATTTGTGATTACTATTTCTAATGCATACTATAAATAATAATAGCTTGAATCAACTATTTTCTCGGCTCAGAATGCCTGCACTAACAGTCCATTAAGAGGCAATTAAAGTGGGAAGACGTTCTGGTGGCCGACAGGCCAAAATAGCATTACGCAAAGCGGCGCTAGCCGAAGACCTGCGACCCGTCCGCGCCGGTATCCCCGGCGGTCAGTATCGTCCCCTGAATGATACCGATATTACAGCGATTAACTCGACTGTGTTCAAAATACTGGAGGAAATCGGTTTTGCAGATCCTACCGAACACTGCATCGAAGTCTGCACCGCGATAGGGGCAATTTATGGCGAGGACGGTCGATTGCGTTTCCCTCGGAAAGTCGTAGAAGACGCCATGGACAAGTGTTGCCGAAACCTGGTGTTGCATGGGCAGGAGCCGAAACACGATTTAGAACTCAGCGGTTCAAAAGTTCATTTTTCGACAGCCGGTGCTGCGGTCATGATCGCCGACCCGACTAAAAACGAATATCGTGAATCTACCGCACAGGATCTCTACGACATGGCCCGCATTGCCGACAAATGCGACAACATCCATATGTTCCAACGCACCTGCGTGCTACGCGATATCCTCGACAACCGTGCGATGGATATCAACACCACCTATAACGCAGTAATGGGTACTACCAAACACGTTGGCGCGAGTTGGATCGAAGCCGAACATCTCGAGGCAACTCTAAAAATGCTTCACATTATCGCTGGTGGCGAAGATAAATGGCGCGAGCGGCCCTTTGTCAGTATCTCCTGCTGCCACGTCGTACCGCCGATGAAGTTCACCGAAGAAGCATTAGGTTGTATTCGAGTGGCTGTCGAAGGTGGCATGCCGGTATTGCTGCTTTCAGCCGGTCAATCGGGTGCGACCTCACCCGCCTGCCTGGCCGGCGCGGTGGCGCAGGCCTGGGCTGAATGCCTCGGTGGCCTGGTTTACGTGAATGCAATCAAGCCAGGCGCACCGGCGATACTCGGCACCTGGCCCCTGGTCTCTGATTTGCGTACCGGTGCGATGAGCGGAGGTTCTCCCGAACAGGCGATACTGTCATCGGCCTGCGCACAAATGGGTAATTTTTACGATCTTCCAACAGGCACCGCCTGTGGTATGTCCGATTCAAAATTTCCCGACTTCCAGGGCGGTGCCGAACGCGCTTATACTACGACCTGCGCAGCGAATTCCGGGGCCAATATTATTTACGAAGCTGCCGGCATGTATGCGAGTATATTAAGCGCCTGCCCCGAGTCATTACTAATCGATAACGATATTCTCGGCGCTGCATTGCGCATTACTCGCGGTATCGAAGTGAATGAAAAGACGCTTAGTTTCGAAGTATTGAAGGACGTTTGCCTCGGCGGTAAAGGTCATTATCTCGGTGCGGAACAAACCCTAGAAGTCATGCAAACTGAGTACATCTATCCAGAACTCGGTGATCGCTTAAGCCCGAACGAATGGACCGAACAGGGCAAGCCAGTATTGCTGGAGAAAGCAGTGGCAAAACGAAATGAAATTTTAAGTAATTATCATCCCACTCATATCAGCGACGAGATTGATTTGCAGATACGCGATCAATTTCCAATTTTCCTCTCGCGTGAAGCGATGGGTCGAAACTAGTAAATTATAGGTAATTTTATGAAAAGTCATGCCAGAGTCGTAATCATCGGCGGCGGTTCACTCGGGGTGAACCTGATGTATCACCTCACCAAAGAGGGCTGGACCGACATCGCACTGGTGGAAAAAGGCGAGCTTACCAGTGGTTCGACCTGGCACGCCGCAGGCCTTTGCTCGAATTTTATTGGTAACCACACGGTTGCACAGATTCACGATTACACGATAAAGCTTTATAACGAAATTCTGCCACAGGAAACTGGGCAAACTTCGTCATTCCATCAAACCGGCAGTCTCCGTGTCGGCTTTAGCAAGGTGGAAGAAGAATGGTTTCGTAACCTCGAAAGCCGTTCGAAGAATATCGGTTTTGAATTCAATATCATCAGCCAGCAGGAAGCCGAAAAGCTCAATCCGTTTATGGACTTTAGCAAAGCCCGTACTATCGTCAGCACACCGAACGATGGCCACGTCGACCCAACTTCGGTGGTTATGCCGCTGTCGAAACTGGCGCGTGAGAAAGGCGCCGAAGTCAATCGATTCACGCGCGTGATCGAAATCAATGCCCTGCCCTCCAGTGAATGGGAAGTTGTTACAGACAAAGGCACCATCATCGCCGAGCATGTGGTTAACGCCAGTGGCTGTTTCGCCCGCGAAGTCGGTGCCATGGTTGGCGTCAACATACCTTTGGTCAACCTGGAGCATCAATATCTGGTGACTGAAACACATCCCGACATCGAAGCACTGGGTTGGGAATTACCGGTTTGTCGCGACTCTTATAGCTCGGCTTATATCCGCCAGGAAGGGCTTGGTTTTCTGGTTGGCCCATACGAAACTCGTGGCTCCAAGCCCTGGGCACTGAACGGTATGGACTGGAGTTTTGACCGCGAACTATTTGAGCCTGATTTAGACCGTTTAATGCCTTATCTCGAACGCTGTTTCGAATTAACGCCGAAGTTTGAAGAAGTCGGTATTAAGACCGTTGTAAACGGCCCGATCACGCATACACCAGACGATAATATTCTGGCTGGCCCGCAGGCAGGTTTGACTAATTTCTGGAATCTTTGCGGTGCCAGTATTGGTATCGCACAGGGCGGTATCGGTAAATACATGGCGCAATGGATGGTGCATGGGCAGACCGAAATCAACATGGCACCGCTCGACTGTCGCCGCTTTGGCGACTGGGTCGATAAAAAATACTGCACTATCAAGGGCATCGAGTCTTACGAGGCGATGTATGCAGTCGGCGCACCAAATGACAATCGCCCGCATGGTAGGCCAATGCGAACTAGTCCGTTATACGCTCGCCTGCTGCAAAAAGGCTGCGTACACGGCGTGGCACAGGGTTACGAAAAAGCCCTTTGGTTTCAATCCAATAATGTCCGCAATGAATCGCTTAGTTGGTCGCATAGTGAAGCGCACGCAGTGGTCGCCGAGGAATGCAAGGCTGTTCAGAACGCCGCAGGCGTTATCGACCTGTCTGGTTCGGCCAAGTATATGGTTACCGGTGCGGACGCCTTCGCCTTCCTGGATAAGCTTTCCTGCAACAAATTGCCCGGTAAGGATGGCCGTATAGGATTGACTCTATTCCATTCGCCTAATGGCGGCATTATGTGTGAGATGTCAATCACTCGACTGGCCGAAGATCGCTTTTATCTGATATCCGCGATTGGTTCTGAGCATAAAGACTTACACTGGATGCAAGGCAACTTGGTCGACTTCATGGGGGGCGATTTCGATGTCACTATCGAAAACGTCTCCGATGACATGAGTTCGATGCTAATCACCGGGCCGAAGTCACGCAAAATACTCCAGCTAATGACCGAGGAAGATTTATCCAATGATGCCTTCCGTTGGTTATGCGCCAAATATATCCAGCTCGACAGCGCAAAGGTACTCGTGATTCGGGTGTCTTATGCAGGTGAACTCGGTTACGAATTACACATGCCATCCTACCAATTGCTGTCTATCTACGATTCTATGTGCGACTACGGTGCTGAACTCGGCCTGCGAGATTTCGGCGGCTACGCCTTTAACTCGATGCGTATGGAAAAAATGTACCGCGCTTACGGCAACGAATTTACCGAAGAAATCAGCGGCCTCGAAGCTGGCATGGGACGATTCATCGATACCAGTCGAGAATTTATCGGCTGCGAAAATATTAAACAACGCCAACAGGGGGAGTATGCCATCGAACTCGCCTACCTGGTTTTCGACGACGATATCCCCTGCGAATGTTACGGTAACGAAGCGGTTTATCATAACGGTGAGCACATCGGCTTAACCACGGGTGGCGCCTTCGGACATCGAATCGATAAGAGTCTAGCTTTTGCTTACTTGAAACCATCGGTAATCGAGCAGGGACTGGCTGTGACGGTAGATACTTCGGTCGGTGCCCGTTCGGCTCATATTGAAATGGATGCGGCTTATGATCCAGCTAATGAATTATTGAGAAATTAAAAATGTCTGATAAAAAACTTCCTGAAAGCGCCGAAGTCGTCATCATAGGCGGCGGCATCGAAGGCTGCTCAATCGCCTATCATCTCGCTAAGCGCGGCGTTACTGATGTGGTGGTACTCGAACGTAAGCAGCTTACCTGTGGCACCACCTGGCATGCCGCTGGTCTGGTGAGTCAGCTATGGCCAACCCCTACTCTCACGGCTTTGGCCAAATACAGCCATGAGCTTTACGCATCGCTGGAAGCCGAAACCGGACAGGCCACGGGCTATCGCAAGACCGGTAGTATCTCACTCGCCAGAACCAGCGAGCGGCTGGAAGAACTGCAACGCACTTCTTCGATGGCAGCGGTATTCGGTGTCGAGTCCGAATTCATCGACAATGATAGACTCGAAGAGCTTTATCCAGGAATTAGCACCGATGGCATTATCGGGGCTATGTATATCGAAAACGATGGCCAGACTAATCCTATCGATACCACAATTGCCCTGGCCAAAGGTGCTCGCAAAATGGGCGCGAAAGTGATCGAAGACTGCAAGGTCAACGAAATTATCAGCGAGAATGGTACCGCTGTCGGTGTAAAAACAGCAATGGGTGATATCAAGGCCGACAAGGTAGTGTTAGCCGCCGGTTTGTGGTCACGCGACTTAGCCGCACCCCTGGGCATTGATTTACCTTTATACGCCTGCGAACATTTCTATGTCGTGACTGACGAAATGCCCGAACTAACCAAACGCCCTGTTCTGCGCGATTTCGACAAAGGCATTTATTTTAAAGAAGATGTCGGCAAGATGCTGATCGGTTGGTTCGAAATGGATGCAATTGGCTGTCCAATGAGCAAAATCCCGGAAGACTTTTGCTTCGACCAGTTCGATGTCGATATGGATCATATCGAACCTTATTTGATCGGCGGCATGGAAACCTTTCCGGAATTCGGCGAAGCCGGCATTCGTACCTTTTTTAACGGCCCGGAAAGCTTCACCAACGATAATTTACATCTGATGGGCCCTACCCCTGAAGTCGATCATTTCTACGTCGCCTGTGGTATGAACTCCAAGGGTATTGGCGGTGGTGGCGGTCTGGGTAAGATTATGGCCGACTGGATTATCGATGGCCATCCATCGGGTGATGTCTGGGAATGCGATGTACGCCGCTCGCACCCGGTACAACGCACGCAAAGCTATGTCGAATCGCGTATTCCAGAAGCACTCGGGCATTCTTACGATATGCACTGGCCGTTTTATCAATATCATACGGCGCGCGATTTAATGCTCTCTCCCCTGCATGAAACTTTAAAGCAGCAAGGTGCCTGCTTCGGCGAAGTCGGTGGCTACGAGCGTTCCAACTGGTTTGCCCGCGATGGTGCCGAGGCCAAATACGAATATAGCTACAAGCGACAAAACTGGTTTGAATTTTATCAGCAGGAGCATCTGGCTGTTCGTGAATCACTAGGTCTATTCGACATGTCGTCTTTTGCCAAATTCGAAGTGTCGGGTCCAGATGCACAGTCGGCCCTGCAATATATATCTGTAGCCGATATGAACGTCGAAGTCGGCAAAGTAGTTTATACCCAATGGCTCGATGAGCGCGGCGGCATCAATGCCGATCTGTCAATTGTGAAGGTTGATGATAATCGTTTCTGGGTCGTCACCAGCATCGGCTCGTTTAATCGCGACTGGTGGCATTTGAAGAAACATTTGCGTGGCGATGTCACACTCACTGATATTAGCCAGCAGTATGCCTGTTTGTCTTTGCAGGGGCCTAATGCACGTAAGGCTTTGGCCAAAATTACTGACACTGATGTCTCGGCAGAAGGTTTTGCTTTTGGTGTTGGTCGTTTTGCTAAATTTGCCGGTATCGAATGTTGGTTACAACGACTGTCCTATGCCGGCGAATTGGGTTGGGAAATCTTCGTCGCTGCCGAAAACGCGGTCGCCGTGTTCAAGGCGATCCAACAAGCCGGTGCGGAATATGATATCTGTAACGCTGGTCTACACGCGCTTAACAGCCTGCGTCTGGAAAAAGGCTTTCGCCATTGGGGTCATGACATCGGTGCCGAAGATAACCTCATCCAGGCCGGACTTGGTTTTGTCGCCAAACCCGACGCCGGAGATTTTATTGGTCGCGAGGCATTTATCGCACAAAAGGCTGCTGGCTTACCGGCAAGTCGCATAGTGCAGTTTCTACTAACCGATCCTGAGCCTTTGCTCTATCACAACGAACCCATCATCATGGATGGCGAAGCGGTTGGCTATTTGACCTCGGGAATGTATGGGCATAGTCTTGGTGGCGCGATTGGTATGGGCTTTGTGAACTGCCCAGGCCTCACTGCTGAAAAGCTTAACGAAGCGCAATTTGAAATTGAAATAGCCCGGAAAAGATTCTCCGCCAAAGCGTCATTACAGGCGTTTTACGATCCTAAAGCCGAGCGCATGAAGGTATAACTGATGAAAACTGTTGCATTCACAAAAATGGAAGATGGAACCAGGGAAGAATATGCTTATCTTGACCAACTCGAGGTCGAGTATTGTAAAGGCCTGACTGATCGCCTGTTGAACGCCATGCGGGGGCTAGAAAATAGCCTGTCCGGTTATAAAATCAATCGCCTGGAACATTGTTTACAGGGGGCAACCCGCGCCCATCGAGCGGGCGAATCCGATGAAATGATTGTCACCATTCTACTCCACGATATCGGTGATGAGCTGGCACCTCACTCACATAGTGAAATGGCAGCGGCGATATTGCGCCCCTTCGTCGCAGAAAAACTTTACTGGATTGTAAAACACCATGGCATATTCCAGATGTATTATTACGCCCATCATTGCGGTGGCGATAGAAATACCCGCGACATGTATAAGGATCACGAGTGGTATCAGGATGCTGTCGATTTTTGCGCTGATTACGACCAAAACTGTTTCGACCCGGAATACGATTCTGAATCGTTAGAGTTCTTCGAGCCGATTGTACGGCGAGTGGTTTCTAATCCCCGGTTTGATGATGTTGAGCATAATGCTCGTTATGGCACTGCTTAGTCCGGCATTAAATGGAAAGTGAATCCCTGATCGATAAGATATGCCCAGTTCTGCATAATTTTTTCTGGTAATAAATGTGACGCCTGGAACCC
>JAUVCH010000009.1 GCA_030595795.1 Gammaproteobacteria bacterium | reverse complement strand
GAGGTGTCCAGACCATGATGCGCGAAGTTTCTACCGACTTGCTAACACTGGCACTGAAAGGTGTCGACGATGAATTTCAACAGAAGTTTCTCAAAAATATGTCTTCGCGTGCTGCCGAAATGCTGGTCGAAGATATGGAAGCCAGGGGCCCCGTCAAACTCAGCGAAGTCGAATCAGCACAGAAGGAAATACTTTCGGTGGCTCGCAGACTCGAAGAGTCAGGCGAAATTGTGCTCTCGGGTGGTGGCGAAGAAATGGTGTAGGCCGAAACTTTTATGTCATCAATGAAATCAGAAAAGAAGACGGCTGGCGATGCCCAAAAATGGCGAGTACCTGTGATGAAGGTGGAGGCGGGCCGCGTGGTTCGCGGTCATAGTATGCAGGGTGAATATGATGGTGCTGCGTCTTCGATCCCTACAGCCGACGAAATCGAACAATGGCGCAAGGATGCCGAAGCCGAAGGTTATCAGGAAGGATTGAAAAAGGCAGAGCAGGAGACGCAGTCAACTAAACAGCGCCTGCAGCAACTGGTTGATTTTCTTGAGCATCCGTTACAGGCATTGAACGAAGATATCGAGAATCAGCTCACCCAGGTAGCAGTGACTTTGGCCCAACAGTTAGTTAGGCGGGAGTTGCGTATTGAGCCTGGGGAAATCGTCGGCCTCATTCGAGATTCAGTAAAACTTCTGCCTGGCAATGCTCGAAATATCTCTATCATCATCAACCCAGAAGACGCCAGCCTGGTGCGCTCGGCACTGTCGATTGACCCGAATGACGAGGAACAAACCTGGCGGTTGATAGAAGATCCGATAATTACCCGCGGGGGATGCGAAATCAAATCAGAGGCATCGATTATCAATGCGACGCTTGAAAACAGGTTGTCAGCTCTCGCAGCCGAGGTGCTCGGAGGTGAGCGTGAAAAAGATTAAGCATTTAGCGAGTTACTATGCAGACTGACCCGCTCATAGAAAGGGCCACCAAAGATTGGTCGGATTCTCTGGCTCAGATAGCTAAGCGCAGTAAATCCATCGGTGCCCCGGTCGTCGAGGGCGTGCTTACGCGTATGGTGGGGCTGACGCTAGAAGCCGCTGGTTGCCAGGCTCCGATAGGTGCCAGCTGCGATGTAGTGAATCCTGGTGGGCAGCGAATAGAAACAGAAGTGGTAGGTTTTTCTGGGCAAAGCCTTTATTTAATGCCGACTGCAGAGGTTCACGGTCTGGTACCTAATGCTCGCGTTATCCCCAGGCGAAATTCTACTGATGTCAGTGTTGGACCCGAACTACTCGGACGCGTTATCGATGGCGGTGGACGTCCGCTCGACGGCAAGGGGCCATTACGTGCTCGACACCGTACTTCATTGCAGGGGCAGGAAATTAATCCCCTGGAAAGAACGCCAATTCGAGAGGTACTCGATGTCGGTGTGCGCGCGATCAATGCGTTATCGTCGATTGGCCGCGGACAGCGCATGGGGTTATTTGCCGGAAGTGGTGTTGGAAAAAGTGTATTGCTTGGCATGATGACCAAGTATACCGAAGCCGACATCGTGATTGTGGGCCTGATTGGCGAACGTGGTCGCGAGGTAAAGGAATTCGTGGAAGAAATCCTCGGCGAGCAGGGATTGAAAAAATCAGTCGTGGTTGCGGCACCCGCCGACACCTCGCCCTTAATGCGAATCCACGGCGCTATGCAGGCTACCAGCATCGCCGAATATTTCAGGGATCAGGGTCACAACGTATTGCTGTTAATGGATTCACTAACCCGATTCGCACAGGCGCAGCGTGAAATTGCATTGGCAATCGGAGAACCTCCGGCTACCAAAGGTTACCCGCCATCGGTATTTGCTCGATTGCCACAATTGGTAGAACGAGCCGGGAATGGCAATAAGAACTCAGGCTCGATCACTGCATTTTACACCGTGTTGGTTGAAGGTGATGATCATAACGACCCGATAGCGGATTCGGCCAGAGCTATACTCGATGGTCATATTGTATTATCTCGGCAGCTAGCTGATTCCGGGCAGTACCCAGCGATAGATATCGAAGCCTCGATTAGTCGATTGGCACCGCAGATTACAACGCTCGATCATCTACGTATGACTCAGAATTTCCGTCGTATTAATAGTCTTTATCAACAAAATCGAGACCTGATAAACGTGGGTGCATACCAGCGTGGTTCGGATCCGATGATCGATCAGGCCATTGCCATGCAGCCTGTTATGAGAAGTTTTCTGGCGCAGGATATGAATCAACCCGTTAGTTTCAATGATAGCTATACTCAGCTAGTGGAAACATTACAAAGATCGCAGGAAACGATGGAAAAGCAATCCGTAGACAACCAACAGGAACAAGTGATCAATGACGCGAACTGAGCGCCTTGATCCGGTAGTGAAGCACACCGACAAGAAGGAGCAAGAGGCCTTAAAAGCCGTTGCTTTAAGTCAGAGCGAGGTCGAAGCAGAAAAAGTTAAGTTGCGTCAGCTTGAGTCCTATCGAAGTGAATATCTAAATAAACAGAGCTCAACCAATATCAGTTGTTCTGTTGTGGAAATACAGGAGTTTAACCGCTTTCTGGCTCAACTCGAAGACACCATCGAGAAGCAGATCGACGTCATCCGCGTTCGTGAGAATAAACTCGAAAGCAAACGTAAGTCCTGGCTGGAAAGTCGAGTAAAGTCCAATGTCATGCACAAAGTCGTTGAGAATTTGCAAGCCGAAGAAGAAAGACAGATTAATCGCAATGAACAGAAGTCGATGGACGAATTTTCTCAGCGTAAGCGGCAAGGATATTAGTTTTACTCCCCGAAAAGCCTTTAATAAAGAATTGGCACGTTAGATGCAATTAGTTTCTTAACGGTGTCCAGGACCCGGCCAGGAGCAGAATGGCCGATAGTCCACAGGCATAATTGAGAAACTAAAAACTGGATGACAAGATGAATACAGTATTAGCCGACGTGCAGCCTTTAAATACAAACGTCAAGGAGTCGGGCTCTCGATCCGATTCAAGTAATAATGAATCGAAAAGCGATAAGTTTTCTTCGGTGCTGTCTCGAGAAATGAAACAGGAAAGGGATACTTCAACACAGAGTGAACGTCTGCAAGTTACTGAAAATAAAGAATTAAAATCAAATTCAGAAAAAACTTCCAGGATTACAGATGGTTCGGAAAGTGATCTTGGAGTGCCAGTAGTTTGGTTACAGGACTTCACTGATCAGGCGTTCGATATTACCGCCGAAGCACCAGTCCAACCTGTAGAAGTTGTCATTGACGAGGCGCTGCTTTCATCAGTAACTAATGCAAGCGAAAGTGAAGTTTCGGTAGCGAATATCGGCCTTGTGCAATTAGGTGAAACATTGCCCGCCAGCGGTAAGTCTTTGCCGCCCGGAGCTGCCCAATTTACTATTTCGATGCCGGCTTTAGCGGCCGACAATCAGTCTGGCAAAAACGAATTACTTCGTCAGTCGAAGCTACCCCAGGTTTTAGCTGATTCTGAAGATTCGTTGTTGGCCGGATCTAAGGAGCTATTAGCACCCGCAGTAAAACCAATTGGCCTCGGTGAGGCGTCACAGATAAAAACCAACGATTTTCAGATGATGCAATCAGTAGTGGCAGAAGTGGCTGAATTAAACGGCAGCCAGGTCCGTCTACAAACCTCGTCTGCTGTGGTTTCTGCTGGCATTAATCCCCAAAATAATTTGTTACTGCCAACCGAACTCGAAACACTTACCCTAAGTAATACGCGTGATACCACAGCCTGGAGTAATGGCGTTGGCGAACGGGTACATTGGATGATTAACCAAAAGCTAAACACTGCCACAATTCGGCTTGATCCACCGTCACTGGGGCGCCTCGAAGTGAATATTCAGGTCAGCGATGATGTCACTAAGGTCACTATTAATACCCAATATGCCCAAACTCGTGACCTTATCGATAACGCCAGCTTCAAACTAAGAGAGTTTCTGCAGGAAAACGGATATCAAAATGTGAGCGTCGATGTTTCACATCAAGAACAGCAACAACAGGCATCGCAGCAAACAGGTGGCGATTCAGGAGAATCTCTGGCAGATAACCGGTCGAATCAGGATGGAGTCGGTGAGAATGAAGGTAACGACATACGTCATTTCAGTTCCGATTCGGTGGTTGATCTATTCGCCTAGCCTTCTTAGCTGAGTACACCAGGCCAGATTCCTGGCCAATTCCCACCAGAACAGTGTCTGGGATCGACAAGTTATTGTCCCAGGCGTCAAATAAACTCTGTCAAAAAACCGCCGACTTTCTGTCAGCGCCACTTAACTAATTGAAAAATAACGATAAAATCTCTTGGCACAAGGATTGCTACGATAAATGAGATAAATGTCATTTTTTTGATGAGGAAACGTAAATGGCCGAAGTAGAAGAAGTGGAAGAAGCCGAGAATTCAGGTGGCAGTAAAAAGAAATTAATTTTGATCATTGTCGGCGTACTACTACTTGTTGGAGCGGCCGTCGGTGGCGCTCTATTTTTTATTAGTGGCGACGACACAGTAGCTGAGGATGAAACTGATGCTGAAGAGGTAGTGGTTGAAAGAGGAAGTCCGACCTATGTCGATTTAAAACCCGCCTTTACGGTTAATCTCGATCCGGAAGATTCAGTTGGTTTCCTACAAATATCAATAAAGGTTTTAACCTATGACGATGAAGTAGCCGCTCAGATTGAAAAACACAAACCGTTAATTCGCAATAACCTGGTGACATTGTTCGGGCTGCAAAAATCAGTCGATTTACGTGCTCCCGAAGGTAAGGAAGCCTTGCAAAAATCAGCCCTACTGCTAATCCAGGACGTGATTGATAAGCAGGGTGGTGGAGGTGTTGTTGATAACGTCTATTTCACCAGCTTTGTGATGCAATAGGAGACTGTCTTGAGCACAGATATCCTCAGTCAGGACGAAGTTGACGCGTTACTTGGTGGTGTTGATAGTGGAGATGTTGACACCGACGATAATCCTCCTTTAGCCGATGGTGAAGCCAGAGACTTCGATTTTAACAATCAGGAACGTATTATTCGGGGGCGTTTACCAACCCTGGAAATGATTAATGAGCGTTTTGCTCGTTATTTCCGGGTTAGTTTTTTTGGCATGCTACGCAAAACCCCTGAGATATCCGTTAACGGTATCCAGATGATCAAATTCTCTGAATACATTCATACCCTGTTCGTGCCTACCAGTTTAAGCCTGATAAGAATGGATCCGTTGCGAGGTACCGGTTTAATTATGCTTGATCCCAAACTGGTTTTTATTCTGGTCGATAACTTCTTCGGAGGTGACGGTAGCATACACGCTAAAATCGAGGGTCGTGAGTTCACCCATACCGAATTACGCGTCATAGAAAAGATCGTGCATATGTGCTTTGAAGACCTGGTGAAAGCCTGGGAACCGGTGATGAAGGTTCAGTTTGAGTATCACAACCACGAAGTTAATCCTCATCTGGCTAACATTGTTAGCCCTTCTGAAGTTATCGTTGTTTCCAGTTTCCATATTGAACTCGAAGGTGGTGGCGGTGACATACACGTTGTTTATCCTTACTCGATGATCGAACCTATTCGTACCATTCTCGATGCAGGCGTGCAAAGTGATCGTGGTGATATTGATGAGCGATGGGCGATATTGTTGAAGGAGGAGTTGATGCACGCCAGAGTCGATATTCAGGCTATTTTTGCTGAAAAAGAATTAAAGGTCGCTGACCTGTTGAACTTCCAGCCAGGTGACGTGATTCCAATAGATATGCCCGAACAGGTGATGGTGCTGGCCGAAGAAATGCCAATCATGCGTGGACAATACGGGGAGCACCGGGGTAGTGCCGCAGTGAAAATTGAAGATATTGTCGAAATATTTGATCCCGAAAGTGCGGATATCAAAAGCGCAATCGTACTGGGTGATCAGTCGATGTCTTTACCAGATCACAATAGCGGTAAATCAAAGTAATGATTCGACCAGACAAGCAGAATTATCTCGGAGATATAGAATGAGTGAAGAAGAGAACCAGGACGGGATGGCCGATGAATGGGCCTCCGCAATGGAAGAGCAGGGCGAAACCCCCGATGCCGATAGCAAAGAAGGGGACTTTCAACAGGTTTCGGCCAAAGCACTGGATGACAGTGCAGACCAGGGCCCGGGTGATGTCAAACTCGATGTCATTCTCGATATTCCGGTTACCATCGCGATGGAAATCGGCCGCACCAAACTCAGTATCCGAAATCTCCTGCAATTAAATCAGGGCTCGGTGGTTGAACTCGATCGACTGGCAGGAGAGCCGATGGATGTGCTGGTCAATGGTACGCTGGTTGCGCATGGTGAGGTGGTTGTGGTTAATGAGAAATTCGGTATTCGACTAACCGATGTCATAAGTCCCGCAGACCGTATCAAAAATTTACGATAATGCGCTTTCTGACTTTACTATTATGTTACCGGCCGATGGAGTTGTTTGCCCAACAGGCGTCAACAGATATCGCAGTGGTAGATCCGCTATCAACCTCTTACCTGATGAAGCTGACTGGCGGGCTTTTGCTCGTAGTTGCCGTAATATTCATTCTTGCCTGGTTTGTGAAGCGATTAAACCTGACGCAGCATTCTCAAAATGCTGCGTTAAAAGTAGTCGCCGGTTTATCGCTCGGTACCCGTGACCGAATCGTGGTGCTGCAGGTTGGTGGAGAGCAGGTGTTACTCGGCCTTACTCCTGGGCGCATCGAAAAACTGCATATCCTGGCAGAGCCACTATCAGTAGACGATTACGCGAATCCGATCATGCCTTTTGCCGAAAAATTAAATAAGTTAATGGGTAAAGGAGTGGAGAAATGAGAGTCTGGATCATACTCGCCGGTTTACTCCTTATTCCCGAAGTGCAGGCCCAGTCGGCAGGCATACCCGCTATTTCGGTAGACGGTGGCAGTGCCGATGGCGCGACCTACTCGGTAACGCTGGAAATTCTGGCTTTAATGACAGTTTTGACGCTTTTGCCAGCATTTTTGCTGATGATGACGTCTTTTACTCGCATTATTATCGTGATGTCAATCCTTCGTCAGGCTCTGGGTACTGCGCAAACTCCGTCTAACCAGATCATTCTCGGTTTAGCTTTATTCCTGACCCTGTTCATCATGTCGCCGGTATTCGAGCAAGTCAACCAGGTCGCGGTACAGCCATATATGCAAGGTGATCTTTCCGCTATTACGGCGCTTACCGAGGCGGCTGAACCATTTAAGGCATTTATGCTCGCGCAGACTCGCGAAACCGACATCCGTATGTTTGCTGATATCGCCGGAGTTACCGAAATTGAGTCACCCGAAAAGACACCGCTGACCCTGTTGATGCCCGCCTTTGTCACCAGTGAATTGAAAACTGCATTTCAGATCGGTTTTCTGATTTTTATTCCTTTTGTTGTCATCGACCTGGTCGTCGCCAGCGTACTTATGTCGATGGGTATGATGATGCTGTCACCGATGATTATATCGCTGCCATTCAAGCTCATGTTATTCGTACTGGTAGATGGCTGGTCGTTAATCATGGGTACACTCGCCTCAAGTTTTCTGGTGGTGAACTGACTATGACTGCTGATGCCGTTATCGACATGTCCCAACAAACGCTTTATTTAATCGCGTTAATCGCTTCGCCAATGTTGCTTTCGGCCTTAGCCATCGGTTTGTTAATCGGCATGTTTCAGGCTGCAACTTCGATCAACGAGCAAACCCTGAGCTTTATTCCAAAGCTGGCTATTCTACTGGTCTCTATCTTGATCGCCGGTCCCTGGATGCTGGAGCTGCTGGTGAGCTTTACCCGTCGGCTTTATCTCAATATTCCGAGCATGATAGGTTAGTGCAATGGAATTCGGATTTGCCCAGGCAACTGCATTTGTAGGGTCATTGATGTGGCCGATGATGCGCATTGGTGCGATGGTGATTGCCATGCCGGTGTTTGGCACTCGTCTGGTATCCACTCGTGTCAAAATCATTGCTACTGTTGTCCTCTCCATCGTCGTTTTACCTCTACTACCCCCGGTGCCCGAGGTCGAAGCATTGTCCCTACAGGGCTTATTTATTTCGATACAGCAAATTATCATTGGTGCCGCGATGGGGTTTAGCCTGCAAATCGTATTTGGCGCCCTAATGATCGCTGGTGAATCTATCGCCTTAGGCATGGGTCTTGGTTTTGCTTCTATGATCGATCCGGCCAATGGCGTCAGCGTGCCCGTGATATCACAATTTTTAATCATCATGGGGACTCTAATTTTCCTCGCGCTGGGTGGGCATTTAATGCTGATCCAGCTGGTTGTAAACAGTTTTCAGTCCCTACCCATAGCCCCTACGGGTATTACCCGCGAAGGCTTTTGGTCGATAGCATCCTTCGGTAGTCAAATGTTTATTGGCGCCATCTGGATTGCTATCCCGGCCCTCATTTCAATGTTAGTGATCACTCTGGCAATGGGTGTGATGACTCGTGCCGCACCGCAGTTGAATATATTTTCCGTGGGTTTCCCGGTCACCATGTTCATGGGGTTCATAATTTTAATGCTAGTCATACCAGGTTTCCTGCCGCGTATTAACCAGATGATGCTAGAAGCCATGCAACTCAGCCAGAATTTGGCAGGGCTGTAAGATGGCAGAAGAAAGCGATAGCGGTCAGGAAAAAACGGAACAGCCAACGGCCAAAAAGTTGGCTGACGCAAAGAAAAAAGGCCAGGTTCCGCGATCCAAAGAACTCAATAGTACGACCACCATGGTATTCGGTGCGATGGGACTGCTGTTCATGGGTTCATACATGATCTCCCACATTGTAACCGTAATGCAGCAGGGGTTTAGTCTGACGCGCGAACAGATCTTTGATAGTCACCAGATAGTCTCAAGACTGCATTTTGCGTTCAACGAAGCATTTACTGGCATTGCGCCCTTTCTGATTTTGATGATGATCACCGCCCTGTTTACACCGGCGCTACTAGGTGGTTGGGCGTTTAGTGGTGAATCACTCGCCTTTAAGGGTGATCGGATCAATCCGCTCAAGGGTCTTAAGAGAATATTTTCCTCGAATGGCTTAATGGAACTGGTAAAAGCGGTCGCCAAGTTTCTGGTGGTGTCGACAATTGCTATTACTTACCTGTGGAATCAATCTGATGAATTACTGGGACTCGGTGCGCAGCCGCTTGAATCTGCATTAATTAACGGAATCTATTTACTGGGTATGAGTTTTCTTACGGTTTCCTGTACGTTAATTTTAATTTCAGCCATCGATGTACCGTTTCAACTCTGGAGTCATTCACAAAAGTTGAAGATGACGCTACAGGAAGTACGCGATGAAATGAAGGACACCGAGGGTAAACCTGAAGTGAAGTCGAAGATTCGCCAGTTACAACAGGAAATGGCGCAACGTCGAATGATGGAGGCAGTGCCCGATGCCGATGTCATTATCACCAACCCGACGCACTATGCAGTGGCGCTTAAATACAAACACGAGCAGATGGCAACACCGATTGTTGTGGCATTGGGTAAAGATTTAATCGCCTTCAAAATCAGGGAAATCGCTCAGGAGCATAAAATTGAAATCTTTGAAGCGCCGCCTCTTGCGCGGGCGCTTTACACTCACAGCGATCTCAATCAGGAAATACCAGGGCATTTGTTCTTTGCCGTCGCGCAGGTACTGGCGTTTGTCTTTCAGTTGCGTAATGCACGCGACCAGGGGCTGGAAATGCCTGACCGTCCCGACCCCTATATTCCGACTAACGAGGAAATCTAAAAATGGCAGCAGAATCAGCTTTCGGACCCCTGAAGTCGATAAATTCCCAGGGCCTGGGCGCTCCATTTCTCGTAATCCTCATGTTGGCAATGGTAGTGATTCCTTTGCCGCCGATGGCGCTGGATATGTTATTTACTTTCAATATCATTTTTGCTCTGGTGGTATTGCTGGTCTCGGTGTATGCCCTACGACCGCTCGATTTCACCGTATTTCCGACCATCTTGCTGGTAGCTACGCTACTACGCCTGGCGTTGAATATTGCCTCGACTCGGGTAGTTTTGCTGGAAGGGCATACCGGCACAGCTGCTGCCGGAAAGGTTATTGAATCCTTTGGCGACTTTGTTATCGGCGGCAACTATGCGGTTGGTCTGGTAGTGTTCGCGATCCTGGTAATCATCAATTTTGTCGTTGTCACCAAGGGTGCGGGTCGAGTATCAGAAGTCAGTGCTCGATTCACCCTGGATGCGATGCCGGGCAAGCAAATGGCTATCGACGCCGATTTAAATGCCGGTTTGTGTACCCAGGATGAAGCGCGCCAGCGCCGTACTGAAGTGGCCCAGGAAGCCGATTTTTATGGTTCCATGGATGGTGCCAGTAAGTTTGTTCGAGGCGATGCAATTGCCGGTATTTTAATCCTGTTCATTAACATTATTGGTGGTCTTGCGATTGGTATGGTTCAACACGACCTTGAAGTCAGTGTCGCCGTACGTAATTACACACTACTAACAATAGGTGATGGTCTGGTTGCACAAATTCCTTCACTGGTACTGTCGACCGCAACCGCCATTATTGTTACTCGAGTCTCGAATTCGGAAACCATGTCGAGTCAGGTCTTCAGTCAAATGTTCGATGATCCACGCGCACTGATTGTATCTGCGGTGATTATGGGTCTGCTCGGTGTTATCCCCGGCATGCCAAATGTGGCTTTTCTGACCATAGCGGCCATCGCTGGTGGTATGGCTTATGTCATGCATCGCAAGAAACAGGAAGTCGAAGTAATCGAAGCCGAACCAGCCGAAATCGAAATGCGTCCTGAACAAAAAGAACTGAGTTGGGACGATGTCCAGACGGTAGACATCATCGGTCTCGAAGTCGGTTATGGATTAATACCGCTGGTCGATGCCCAACAGGGTGGTGAATTAATGACGCGCATCAAAGGCGTGCGTAAGAAACTGTCACAGGAACTGGGGTTTCTGGTTCAACCGGTGCATATTCGGGACAATCTCGACCTGCAACCGAATAGCTATCGGTTAAGCCTGCTGGGCGTTCCCATGGGCGAGGCAGAGGTCCAACCAGGCCAGGATCTGGCTATAAACCCAGGTACCGTATACGGCGAGTTATCGGGCACGCCAACCAGAGATCCAGCCTTCGGTCTGGAGGCAGTCTGGATCGACCCTGCACAACGCGATCATGCCCAGACTATGGGTTACACCGTGGTCGACTCTTCAACCGTCGTCGCGACGCACCTAAGTCAGTTACTACAGGATAATGCACATGAGTTAGTCGGTCACGAAGAAGTCCAGGAACTGATGGATGTGCTCAAGCGTAGCTCGCCAAAACTGGTAGAAGGATTGACGCCGAAACCACTCGAACTTGGCGTTATCGTCAAGGTATTTCAGAACCTGTTACAGGAGCAAATTGCCATTCGCGATTTGCGTACTATCGCCGAAACATTGGCAGAGTTTGGACACAGGAGTCAAGATGCTGGCGTCCTAAGCGCCCAGGTGCGAATTAAGCTAGGTCGTCAGATCGTGCAGAACATCTTTGGAATGGCTTCAGAGCTATCTGTCATGTCACTTCACCCATCTTTGGAACAGATTTTGCTACAGTCTGTACAGAGCCAGGATGGAAATGTCATGGCGTTTGAACCCGGACTTGCACAGATGATTCATAGTTCATTAAAAGAAGCCGCAGAAAACCAGATTGCTCGAGGAGAGTCAGCCGTTTTATTAGTGTCTCAGGGGCTGAGAGCTTTTCTTGCGCGAATGGTCAGACACGCGATTCCCGGATTACATGTACTGAGTTACGACGAAGTACCGGATGATAAACAAATCAAGGTTATCGCCAGTATTGGCGCACCAAAAACCGAATTAAGCAGTTAGGGGTATGGGCTAAAATTAGCTTGAGGATTAAAAAGTGAGAATTAAACGTACATTTGCGACCACAATGCGTGAGGCGCTGCAATTGGTGAAACAGGAGCAGGGTGCCGACGCCGTGATACTGGGTAATAAAAAAGTACCTGGCGGTGTCGAGCTGATATCTGCTATCGATTACGATGAGCAGGTAGTAGCAGAAACTGCCGCTTTGACTGCCGTATCGGCGCTAAAAACCAAAACCAGGGCGGTTAGCGATGTCGCCGCAGATGCATGGGTTGGTTCGGTTATCAACGACAGTTTAAACGAACGTAAGGAACCTGTTTTGGGGCCAGTGGCTGGTAAGCCGCGAAATACCCCGATAGAATCAGCCAAACCTCCCGCCTGGCTGGAGCGTGAATTAAAGCGAACTTCTGAAAAACTACGTTCTCCGGTATCAACAGCCCCGAAGTCCGCTATGCCTCAAAAGCCCAAAGCTATTGCCAAAACGGTTGCCAAAACTCGGCCCGTCGCAAAGAAAACACCGGCTAAAAAGCCGGTAGCAAAAAGTCAGCCGAAGCCGATGATGGATGAAGTCAAAGCCGAATTACAAAACCTTCGCGATTTGATGGAAAGTCAATTGTCGGTACTGCAGTGGGATCGCTTTAGTCAAAGTCATCCAGTGCGTACGGTGTTACTCAACCTGATGTCAGAAATGGGGCTGGGTAGCGATATCTGCGAAATCGTTATCTCGCATCTTGACGAATTGAATAAAGACCCCCATAAAGTTTGGCAACAGGCGCTTGGCATACTGGCAAGCTGTCTACCCATTAGTCGCCGTGATCTGCTTGCCGAGGGCGGCAGGATAGCGCTGGTAGGTTCAACTGGTGTGGGTAAAACCACCACGATTGCAAAGATTGCTGCACGCTTCGCACATATTCACGGTAAACGTTCCGTAGCGATGATTAGTACCGATAACTTTCGAGTTGGCGCGCAAGAGCAGCTGCAGCACTTCGCACGTTTACTGGAAGTGCCCATGTTGACGGCAAGTAATGGTGACGAACTCGCCGACCGCCTCGACATGCTGGAAGATAAAAAACTGGTACTCATAGACACGGCCGGGATGAGCCAGCGGGATTTGCGCTTAAGCGAACAATTTCATCGACTACAGCACGAAGCTCCACAAATTAAACCATATCTGGTACTTTCAGCGAATACGCAGCTGGCAGCCCTTAATCAAACCATCCAAAGCTTTGGCAAGGTTCGTCTCGCCGGTGCGTTTGTTACCAAACTTGACGAGGCAGCTAGCCTCGGTGGTGTAATCACCGCGTCGATTCGGCATCAATTACCTTTGACTTACTGCGGCACCGGACAACGCGTACCGGAAGACCTGGAAGCAGCAAAAAAGCACCGAATTATTAGTAAAGCAGTGTCGCTGATGCAACATTATGGCGAGCATAGCGATCAGGAATCGCTGGCACTCAGATACAACCATATCATTAACAAAAAACAGGCATAGGCGAGAATTCAATGGATCAGGCACAAGGTATTAGACAGATGAAATCGTCACGACCTGTCAGAGTTATCGCAGTCACTAGCGGTAAGGGCGGCGTCGGCAAAAGCAATGTTGCAGTCAACCTGGCAGTGACGCTTGCTCAAAATGGTGAGCGTGTCATGGTAATGGATGCCGACATGGGGCTTGCGAATATTGATGTACTCCTCGGTTTAAGCCCGAGGATGAATTTATCGCATGTTATTAATGGTGAATGCTCGCTCGAAGATACGATCCTCGAAGGTCCGTCGGGCATAAGGATAATACCTGCTTCATCGGGTGTTGCGGCGATGTCTGATTTAACGCCGGCACAGAACGCTGGTGTGATCCGTTCATTTTCTGAGCTTACCGTACCGGTTGATACCCTAATCATCGATACTGCTGCGGGGCTGTCAGACAGTGTCGTCAGTTATACCCGTGCTTCGCGTGAAATTATAATCGTAGTTTGTGACGAACCGGCTTCGATCACCGATGCCTATGCCATGATTAAAGTGTTAAATCGTGACTATGATATTCATCGGTTTCATGTGCTCGCCAATCAGGCGCATGGGATTCAACAGGGCCGAGAGCTTTATAACAAACTAGCTAGAGTCTCGGAAAAGTATCTCGATGTAGCACTGAATTTTCTCGGTACCATTCCTTATGACGACTGCCTGAAAAAAGCGGTGCAAAAGCAGAAGGCCGTCGTTGAAAGTTTTCCCCGCAGTCCATCAGCGATGGCCTTTAAACAAATTGCGAAAAAAACCCAACAGTGGCCAGTGCCTAAAAACATGGAGGGGCATCTGGAATTTTTTATCGAGCGACTAGTCGATTTTAATTCTCAGGAAAGTCGCCTATGAATGGTCACGCCATGTATGCGGAAGTTGGAAATCTGGCCGATTCTGATCAAATAATCCGCCATGCTTCGTTGGTGAAGCGGATTGCCTATCATTTATTGAATCGTTTACCACCGACCGTGCAGGTGGATGACTTAATTCAGGCGGGAATGGTTGGTCTACTGGAAGCAGCAGGAAATTTTAATGCAACCATGGGTGCCAGTTTTGAGACGTTTGCCGGTATCAGAATTAGGGGCGCGATGATCGATGAGATCCGCCGCTCTGATTGGGCACCACGTTCGGTACATCGAAAATACCGCGAGGTCACCGAAGCGATCAGAAATATTGAACACGAAACCGGGGGAAATGCGAAGGATGCTGATGTTGCCGAACTGCTTGGCATTAGTTTGAGCGAATACCACCAGATTTTAATCGATTCGTCCGCTGCAACGATTCACAGTATCGAAGCTCTGGAAGAAAACAACGAAAACCTGCAACCCAGCTCTAGCGAAAATACACCTGAGCAATATTTGGGTAGCGAAGAATATCAACACAAATTGGCCCAGGCGATAAAGAACTTACCTCAGAAGGAGAGTCTGGTGATGTCGTTGTATTACGATGACGAGCTCAATTTTCGAGAAATAGGTGATATTTTGGAGGTTACCGAGTCTCGGATATGTCAACTTCATGGTCAGGCTTTGATTCGCATAAAAACGAAAATGTCTGACTGGAATATCCAGTCATGAGGCATTTCCTGTAGCAAATTTATTCCAGTAGTACTGCTAAGATGGACTATGCTTTAAGAGACATGAAAAGAGCTTGGGTATACGACCAGAAAATGAGGCTTAACTCTTTAGATAAGCTGCCGATAAAGATCGAGAGACTATTTAAAGCCAAACAAATTAAATGCAATCAAGCGGAGGTTTAGTTGCGTGGATAAAGACATGAAAATCCTGATAGTGGACGACTTTTCGACCATGCGTCGAATCGTCAAAAACCTGCTACGCGATCTGGGGTTTAACAATACTTCTGAAGCTGATGATGGTCAGACAGCATTGCCTATGCTGAAGTCGGGTAAATTTGATTTTCTCGTGACTGACTGGAATATGCCTGGTATGGATGGGCTGACTCTATTAAAAGAGGTTAGAGCAGATGAAAACCTCAAAAATATGCCTGTTCTCATGGTGACAGCCGAGGCTAAGCGTGAGCAAATAGTCATCGCTGCTCAGGCTGGCGTGAATGGATATGTAGTCAAGCCATTCACTGCGATCACACTGAAAGAGAAAATTAACAAAATTTTCGAGCGCCTTGAAGGATGAGCGAAAATACGACAGAAAATTCTCAGGAGAGTAGTTATTTAACCGATGAATTTCTCAATCGGTTGAAAGCTCTCAGCGAGGCACTAGAGTCGGGTAACTCAGGCATCATTCATGGGTTGATTGACGAAATGACCACCTTGCGAGAGTCGACTTTGTATCAGGAGCTCGGAAAAATCACACGAGAAATCCACGAATCGATAAATGCTTTCAGCAACGATGAAAAGGTCGCGAAACTGGCGACTGAATCAATTCCCGATGCCAAAGAAAGATTAAATTTTATCGTCACAAAAACCGACGAAGCTGCACATAAAACCATGGAAGGTGCAGAGGCTACTATGGTTTTGTCGGATGGCTTATCCGATACAGCAGGCTCTTTTCGCAAGCGTTGGGAGAAATTCCGAAATAGGCAACTCTCCAAGGAAGAGTTTATAAATCTGAACGATGAAATCGACCAGTTCTTCGATGCAATCGATGATAACTCTCGAAAAATTAACAGCAAAATGACCGATATTATGCTGGCTCAGGATTATCAGGATATTACCGGCCAGATGATAAAACAGGTCATTAACATGGTGCAGGAGATAGAGGATAAAATGGTTCGACTAGTGACTATTTCTGGTGCCCGGAGCGCCCCCATTCCTGAAGAAATAGTTGATGGAGAGATCGCCGAAGGACCTCAATTACCAACCGCAGATAAAAATAAAGTCGCCACATCTCAGGGAGATGTAGATGATATTCTCGCGAGCCTGGGCTTCTGAATTGGTAAGGTGAAATCATGGCTATCGATTTAAATGACGAAATTTTGCAGGACTTTCTGGTAGAGGCCGGAGAAATTCTCGAGCAGCTCAATGAGCAGTTAGTAGACCTTGAACAATCGCCCGATGATAACGATCTAATTAATTCAATATTTCGTGGTTTCCATACAATTAAAGGTGGTGGTAGTTTCCTGGCATTAACTAATCTGGTCGAAATTTGTCATAAATCCGAAGATGTTTTTAACCTGTTACGCAATCAGGAGCTCTCACTGAATGCGACGATGATGGATGTTTTTCTGCGGGTGCTCGACGAGGTAAACAGCATGTTCGAAGAGATTCGATCAGGTGTCGATGCCAGTGCGGCCGATCCGGCTCTATTACAACAGCTTCTTGATATGCAAAATGGTGAAGCTGAAGCCGTCGATACGGCTTCGGAAAATGTTAAAGCAGGAACTGACGCAGCGGATGACTTTGTCGCGGGTGATGATGAAATTACTGACGACGAATTCGAAGGTTTACTCGATGCTTTACAGGGAAAGCCTGCTGCAACCGGAGGAGATAGTCAGGATCAGGATATTGCTCAGACGAAAAAATCAGAGTCGGATGAAAATGGCGATATGACCGATGATGAGTTTGAAGCTTTACTCGATAGTTTGGACGGTGCTGGAACAGGTTCAAAGCCACCAGAACAGCCAAAAGCAGCAGTCAAAAAGAAAACCGAAATTCCGGATGAGATTTCAGACGACGAGTTTGAAGATTTACTCGACGATATGCATGGCAAGGGGAAAGCCCCTCAAAATGCTGTTGCGAGTGATAAGCCAACTGCCGCCAAACAAGAAAAGAAAAAACCAGAACCTACGCCCCCCAAAGCCGAGCCAGCACCGGTTGCCGCAGCGACTAAAGCAGCACCGCAAAAAGCTCCTCAGGGTGAGACCACCGTTCGTGTTGATACCTCAAGGCTAGATGACATTATGAATCTGGTCGGCGAGCTGGTACTGGCGCGCAATCGTTTAAATACCTTAAAGGAATCGTTCGAGGATGAACGAGTCCACAAAGCTATATCGAATCTTGATGTTGTTACTGGTGATTTACAAACTGCAGTAATGAAAACCCGTATGCAACCCGTGAAGAAGGTTTTTGGCCGATTCCCACGCGTAATTCGAGATATGGCTCGTAGCCTGAAAAAAGAAATAGCGCTGGAAATGGTTGGTGAAGAAACCGATCTGGATAAAAATCTTGTCGAGGCCCTGGCTGATCCGTTGGTACATTTGGTTCGTAATTCCGTCGATCATGGCATTGAAGCACCTGATGTACGCGAAGCTGCCGGTAAACCTCGCGAAGGTACTGTCGTTCTCGCTGCTCAACAGGAAGGTGATCATATATTACTGTCTATCACCGATGATGGGGCAGGCATGGATCCGGAGGTATTACGTAAAAAAGTGATTGAAAAAGGTTTGATGGATGCCGATAGCGCCTCACGCCTGGATGACAAGGGCTGTTTTGACTTAATCTTTATGCCGGGCCTTTCTACCAAGCAGGAAATTACCGATGTGTCAGGCCGAGGCGTCGGCATGGATGTGGTTAAGACTAAAATATCTCAGTTAAATGGGACTATTGATATTGATTCAGAACTTGGCAAGGGAACCGTACTGAAAATTAAAGTACCGCTAACATTGGCCATTTTACCGACCTTAATGGTGCAGCTCGGTGATAGAAAGTTCGCCTTGCCGCTTTCCAATGTCAGTGAAATATTTGAACTCAGCTCGAAGAAAACCAGATTTGTTGACGGAAAAGAAGTGGTCATGAACCGGGGTAAGGCGCCACCGGTGTTTCACCTGCGTAAATGGTTGCTGAATGGCAGTGCAGATCTGGAACCGATGGGTGAAAGCCCACAGGTGATTATGGTTCAGGTCGCCAATAATTTTGTAGGACTGGTAGTAGATCATGTTATAGGCCAGGAAGAGGTGGTTATAAAGCCTCTAGGTGCATTGTTACATGGCTTGCCAGGTATGGCGGGTTCGACGATTACCGGCGACGGTAATATCGCTATTATTCTGGACGTTCAGGGCCTGTTGAAGCATTATGCCTGATCTACACACGATCTAAGCGGTGGTGGGTTTACTCGATCATGAAAACCTGGGCAGTCGTCAATCAGAAGGGTGGTGTTGGCAAGACCACGACAGCAATTACCATTGCTGGTCATCTTGGTAAAACCGAGAAGCGACTGCTGCTGGTTGACCTCGATCCGCACGGCTCGTTAACTAGCTATCTGGGATACGATCCGGACGAAATTAGTACGGGTATTTACTCGCTCTTCTCTAACCCAACAGAAAACGAGCGTGATATCGCTAAAATGCTCTTACCCACACCCATAAAGAATACTTACCTGTTCGCAGCTTCGTCGGCGTTAGCGACATTAGATCGTCAAATGGGTACTGGTGTGGGTAAAGGACTGATCGTTAGCAGGGCGATTCAAAGTGTCGCCGATCGATTTAGTTACGGGATTAT
Organism: Gammaproteobacteria bacterium; assembly: GCA_030595795.1. Classification (GTDB taxonomy): domain Bacteria; phylum Pseudomonadota; class Gammaproteobacteria. The sequence continues at coordinate 46,657 of JAUVCH010000009.1, read as the reverse complement.
TGATTGTCCGCCTATGCTGGGTATTTTGATGATTAACGCTCTCGCAGCCTGTGACCAACTATTGATTCCGGCGCAAACCGATTATCTATCCCTCAAAGGCCTGGACCGCATGGTGCACACACTAGCGATGGTTGAAAAATCGTTGCACAAAAAGACCCCTTATATGATCGTCCCAACTATGTATGATAAACGCACCAAAGCCTCGATCGATGCTTTGCAGGAGATGAAAAACAGGTACCGGTTCAATGTTTGGGGCTCAGTGATACCTATCGACACCAAATTCCGCGATGCCAGTAAAGCTGGCGTACCGCTTTCAGAGCTCGCACCTGGCTCTCGAGGTAGTGTGGCTTATTACAACCTGCTTAATTTTTTAATCGGTATTAACGAACGTAATGACGATGCAAAACAAGATACCCAGCAGTTTGCTTAAGTCAGATAACGCTGTCGGCAACTATCTGGACGAATTGTTGCATCAGGCTACGCGGGTTGCCGAAGTGGAAGAGGCAATTGCAGTTCAGGTAATCGATAAGGAATTACTACCTGGGATTCTCATCGCCGAAGAACTGCAGGTCGAAGAGTCCGCTGATGCTGGTGGAAAAAGTAAACAGTTAAGCGTCGAAGATGAAGTAGATATCTCGGAGGATGGCTGTTTTTCCTTACCGCTGGAAATGTTTCCTCTCCAGTGCCTGATGTTTAAAGTAGGCGATAATTCGCTTTCGATTCCGCTGACTGAATTAACCGGCATTGTTAAGTGGAGTGATAATATGACTCGACTGCCGCAGGAGCCAGACTGGGTGCTGGGGATATTGAATTATCGAGATCACAATGTGCGCGTGGTCGATAGCGCTAGCATACTGCAAATCAAGGTGAAGGAGCCGGTGACAGCAAATCATATTCTGATGCTCGGCGAGGACGGCTGGGGTATTACCTGCGACCAGTTGGAACAGGTAGTTAAGCTAGAATACGATGATATCCAATGGCACCAGAAATCTTCTAGTAAAAGAGTATTTGGAACTATTCGTCAGTCTTTGGCCAGTTTGCTCAACCCACAGGGAATCGTAAAAAATTTACAAACTGGGCTATAACTAAAAGTATAGCGCCAGAATTTGAATCCAGATTTGAATTATCGGAAGAGGATTTGCAAAAAATGGTTAAATTTTTAACCTTTGCTGCCGATTACGTCAATATTAAATGAAACTGTACGGAGTACAACATGGCTGAAAAGCATGCGACTGAATCCTACGAACAAATGCAATGCGTCACGTTTACGCTAGAAGATGAAACTTACGGCATTGACGTTATGCAAGTTCAGGAAGTATTGCGCGAAATCGAAGTGGCACCTGTTCCCGGTTCTCCCCACTACGTAACAGGAATCATTAATCTGCGCGGCAATGTGGTCAGTGTCATCGATGCGCGCAATCGATTTGGCCTGCCGGTGAGGGAAAGTACCGATCTAACTCGCATCATCGTAATCGAACTTCAGCAGCATATCATAGGCATTCTGGTCGATAGCGTTGCCGAAGTTGTCGACATAAAGCGGTCCGAGATTGAGACAGCACCTAATGTCGGTACTGATGATACTTCGAAATATATTGACGGTGTCGTTAGTCAGGATGATAAGTTACTCATATTGGTCGACCTCAACAGGCTCCTCAGTATCGAAGAGTGGCAGGCAGTCGAAGGGTTTTAAATCCGGGATAGGCAATGAATGAAGAACTAATCAGGTCGGTTCAAAAAACGCTTATCGTGAAAGATGCGTTAAAAAAGAACGAGCAGGAGCAATCAGCTAAGCCGAAAGTGAAGAAAAAACCGAAAGTTAAGAAAGATCCAAAGCGTATTATTGACACTTACGCCTGAACGGGTTGCGCTATAAATCGTCCATGAAATCTTTATGTTTGCCTGAGAGTCGATAAGCAAAGCTCAGTACTTCGGCGATTACCAGGTACAACGCCTCTGGAATATGTTCCCCGAGATCGAGTTGTTCAAGCAGTAAACTTAACTCTTCGTCCTCGTGTACCGGAATGTTTTCCTGTTCGGCTATCTGTAAAATCTCATCGGCAATTTCATGGTGCCCGCGCGCAGAGACTACTGGTGCCTGCTTGCCATCGTATTCAAGCGCGATAGCAAATCGCGGAGATGATTTAACTTGATCAGAGGATGCCATTGTTTATACCTTGATATCGAGAAGCGCTTCAGAGCTCGGTAAAATTTGCTGTGCGGGTTCCGTAGGTGGTTTGCCTGGAAAGCTACTAAACTGCCCAAGGTCGAAGCCAGCCCGGCTAATCTGTTTTTCGAAATCGGATATATTTTGATCGATTTTATCCTGAGTAGCTGGTAGCACGGACCAGAAACTTGCGGAGAGCGTATTTTCTTCGAGCATTAGGTGGGTCGAAATCATCCCAAGTAATCCAAATTCGAAATCGAGATAAATATCCCAACTTTGTTTTTCTGGCGCAGCGTCAGGAGAATTTTGTCGAATTTTGAGTTTAAGTTCTCTGGTTTCTTTGGCATCGGTTATTGGGATTGAAAGGTTAAGAGCTAAGGGTTGTTGCAGCTCCTGCTGATAGCGCAGACTGGTTTGCTGCAATAATTGCTGGTTAATAGACTGATCTACCAGTCTTATAATATCCCTTGCGATCGGCTGAACTGGTTCCTCGGTATTGGCCTTCAAGTCACCTTCGATAGTTTGAGGTTTCTGTGTTAGACGAATTACCTGCTGGAGTAACTGAGCTAGCAAGGCTTCTGACTTAGGTAGCTGTTGTAAAATTCGATAAGGGTTTGACAAATTGCTGGTTGATTCACTAATTCTGTTAGTCACCACCGGCCGAAGCCACTGCTGTAACGTCGTTCTGTCAATGTTGGATAACTTTGGTAGCGCAGCAAGCAGAGCTTTAAATTGATTTAACAAGGGTGGGTTATTTGCATTACCGGCTTGAGTGTTGGTAACCGTCTGGATGAGTTTTGCTAATTGCGTCACCGCTGCGGTTTGTTGCGCTCCAGCCTGTGAAGGAAGTAATCGGCTTAAGGCTGACTTCAATACCTGTTGGTGATCAATCGGTCGAATCTCGATTCGACTACCCGATTCCGACTTTGTCAGAGAGACTAATTGGCCAGAGTTTAATCCCGATTGACGGGGTATTGATAGTTGACGATCACCCAATTGGAGTAAGCTGGTTTTAGCATTATGACTGACAACGAGAGCAGCCACAGGCTTATTAGTAACGAGGTGACTAGCCAGGGTTCTAGCACCAGTGGCATTCAATTCCAACGGTTTAACTGGAAGCCTGTTAACTTTTAGTACCGGCTTTGAACCCGTATTATCAAGCCGAATTTGTACTCGATCACCTGATTTTAGGTCGAGAGTATTCAGACCCGTTATCTGTCCCAATTGCGAACTGAGTATTAGCTGGCTTCGGGCCACGCTCACGATTCTGGCTTCAATCGAACCAAGCTGTGTTAGTTGCTTTAAAAGGTCGACCGCTGGTTGTCCACGAGCAGTTGAAGCAGGGGGGTTATCGGGTAGTTTAGGAATATCCATACTGGCAAAATTTATCCACCCCGGTAAGACTCTGCCGGGCTGCCCCGTAGGTTTGCCGGGTAAGACAGAAGTCATTATCGTTATCGGGCATTAATTGATTAGTTGTCGTAGCAATGAGTGTTAAAAATTCGACACTCTGTCATTACTTAGTCGGCATAAAACGCTGTTTCTGTAGACAAAAGTGCTGATATTTCCAAGTATAGTCGTCAAACACTGAAGAAAACTGACAAAATATTGTCGGTTTCATGCCATGCCAGTAATTATAGTAAGTAACTAATTGATTTTCAACGAATTATTGAGTTGGCATGCATTTGGCATATGTTATTAGTTAATATACGTGTTCCTGGTGAAATAAATGCCTCAATCAAAAATACTCTCTAGTACTGTAAAGCAAAAAGCTCAGGTAATTGCTTTAAATTCCAGGGCATTGGATCCGCTAGCCGATAACGAAAAGCAGTTAAGGAATTTTCAACTGTCCGATCTACTGTCGAGAGATCTGGATACAGAGCATATTATTAAGGCATTTTCCAAATACATACAGACTGAAATTCCGCATAGTGGCTATCAGTATAAATGTGCCGAAATGGGGATGTCATTAGACAGTGGTAATTCTCGCAATCACCTTGCTAGCTATCGATTGACGTTACAGAGTCACCCATTGGGTGAAATTACATTTTACCGGGGAACCCGGTTTCGCGCCGATGAACTGAGCAATCTCGAAGATTTGTTGTGCTCACTCATATATCCGATAAAGAATGCATTAATGTATAAGGTCGCTTTAAAGTCGGCCTATACCGACCCACTCACGGGGTTGAGTAATCGTGTTGCGATGGAGAAATTGCTGCCTCGTGAAATTGAGCTATCAAATCGGCATTCACATTCCATGGCGATATTGGTCATGGACCTGGATGGCTTTAAAGAGATCAACGATCATTGCGGTCACGATGTCGGTGATCAGGTTTTACGCGATGTCGGCGAAGTGTTGCAATCGGCAGTCAGAAATACCGATTTATTATACCGTTTCGGGGGCGATGAATTCGTAGGAGGGCTTCCACAAACCGATATTAATGGTGCACTCGAAGTGAGTGAGAGGATTCGACAAGGCGTAGAAAAGCTAACAATTTCCCGTTCGGAGATATCCGATAGTATTGAAATAAGCATTGGCATCACTATGCTTCGTGCTGAGGATAATTTTGATAATGCGTTTAAGCGAGCCGATAAAGCCCTGTATCAGGCTAAAAAAGGCGGGAAAAATAGAATTATTATTATCTAGGTAAATTTTTCCTCGTATCGAAATATTTTAGCTGCAACTGCTAAAATCTGTCCTATAATTATTCAGAATTAACAATCAATTCATTTAGAGGAATAATTAGGCATGTCAATTAGCACGGCGGTTTCAGCTGGCGGAGATAAAGTGACAATCTCGGTATCGGGGAAATTTGATTTCCATTTATACGACGAATTTCGTTCTGCCTACACTGATACCCAGGGATCAGGTACAGCTTATGAAGTAAATCTTTCGGGTGCGAATTATCTTGATAGTTCTGCTCTGGGTATGTTGTTGTTACTGCGTGAACACGCGGGCGGTGACTCGTCGAGGATAGAGATAACCCAGGTATCGGACGATGTAAGAAAGGTTTTAGAAGTCGCCAATTTCGGAAAATTATTTAATATTTAAAGAGTGCTGAAATTTATGAGCGATTTTGGAGAAAAACGGGATTTTCTGCGCATGGCGATCGATTGCCAGTTCAGTTTTTGCGAACGTGGTGGACAAAAGGTTTTTAATGGACATGTTATCAATTTAAGCAGTAAAGGCATCTTGTTTACTTCGAGTGAACAATTTTCCGAAGGAACGCATATTGAAATTGTTCTTACTCCGAGTAATTCCTTAACGCCACCGATGGAAGCGTCCGTCGTCGTCGCGCGAGTGACTGATAACGATTCTATTTACGAACTGGCCTGCGAAATTACAGAAATTCGTTAGTCCTGGTAATGGCTACCAACGTAACCTCTTACCAGGTTCATGAATTCTTCCGCAATATTGTCACCTTTTAAGGTTACGGTTTTCCGGCCATCCTCGTAAACAGGTGCCACTGGCTGTTCCCCTGTACCTGGCAAACTGATGCCGATATTGGCCTGCTTACTTTCTCCCGGGCCGTTTACGACACAGCCCATTACCGCCACATTCATTGTTTCGACACCAGGGTATTGGGCTTTCCAGTCAGGCATGGAATTGTCAAGTTGTCGCTGAATGTCCTGAGCGAGCACCTGAAAATACTCACTGGTAGTGCGCCCACAGCCAGGACAGGCAATGACCGTTGGTGTGAAGGAGCGAAGCTCCAGTGCCTGTAGAATCTTCTGAGCTACTTTAACTTCACGTATTCTCGAAGCACCCGGCTCGGGAGTGAGAGAAATACGAATCGTATCACCAATCCCCTGATTCAAAAGAATCGCCAATGCCGAACTGGAAGCGATTATACCTTTGTCTCCCATACCCGCTTCGGTTAGGCCAAGATGCAATACGTAATGGCATTCTCTAGCTAGTCGCTGATAAACCGAGATCAAATCGCTGACACGACTCATTTTGCAACTTATGACGATATTGTTGTCACTCATACCGATATCTTCAGCAAAACGAGCGCTGGAAATCGCCGATTCGATAACTGCTTGACGGTTGATTTCGGCTAACGAGGCCGGGTCAGCTAAATTGGCATTTCGAGTCAGGAGTCCAGCAAGTAACTGCTGATCCAGGCTGCCCCAGTTAACGCCAATGCGCACGGGTTTATCAAGCTTGAGGGCTATTTCGATCATTTCAGAGAACTGTGTATCTCGCTTTTTACCACGTCCTACATTACCGGGATTAATGCGAAACTTGGCCAGTGAGCTGGCGCAATCTGGATGTTGCTTTAGTAATTTATGCCCATTGAAATGAAAATCACCAATGATAGGGACGTTGTAATTAGCGTGCTGCAGGCGCTCTACGATATAAGGAATAGCTTTTGCTGAATCTTCGTTGTTGACAGTAACTCTGACGAGTTCAGAACCTGCGTCGGAGAGCTCTTTAATTTGTTCGACACTGGCTTCGATATTGGCGGTGTCGGTATTGGTCATCGATTGCACGACTACCGGCGCTCCGTTGCCGAGACGAATCTTACCAATTTTCACTTCAGGAGTGATGTGTCTAGAATTGTCTGACATGCGGTCTATCTAGGAATAAATGATTGCCTATAGTAATGAACTCTTCGGTCAGGTTAAAGAAATAACCGAGGGGGTCTGCTATGATTCTGCCTTTTTTAGGCATGCTATAAATATAGTGCTAAGCCAAATATCCATAATCGCTTTCGACCTCGACGATACTCTTTGGCCCTGCCAGCCAACCATCGAACACGCCGAAGAGACTTTATATCTGTGGTTAAGCGATCAATACCCGCGTATCACCGATCGTTATAATCGTGAACAAATACTGGCGAGACGCAAACAGTTTATGCTGGATACGCACGAGTATTCGGTGAACCTGTCGCTAATGCGCCATGAATTTTTACGATTTCTGGCCATCGAAGCCAAATACGATGCCGATAGTGTCGACCGGGATGGTTTCGAAGTGTTCTTCCTCGCACGCCAACAGGTGACTTTTTACGACGATGTGTTACCCAGCCTGGAGCGCCTGAAAAATCGCTATCGACTGGGTTCTATCAGTAATGGTAACGCCAGCGTCGAACTTGTCGGCCTTAGTCATTTGTTCGAACACGCGCTCAGCGCTTCGGATATGGATATCGCCAAACCCGATAAACGAATATTTCATCGGTTTGCCGGAAACTTCCAGGTAGCGCCCGAACAGGTGCTCTATGTCGGTGACCATCCGCTCTACGATGTCGTCGGCCCAGAGCAGGCAGGCATGCCTTCAATCTGGATCAACCGAGAAAACCAGAGCTGGCCCGAAGACTTGCCCGAGCCTCAATATCAGATAAGCGATCTCGAGCAGTTGGAAGCACTATTAGCCGAGTATTGGTAAGCATCAATGCGAGGCCAGCATAATTAGAATATTATCGAGTATGCGTTTTGCCAGCAAAGGTTGGGCCAGAGCAGTAGGATGAATACCATCGGCCTGCATCAGGTTTGCGTCGCTGGCGGCCACACCGTCAAGAAATTGCGGTAAATAATTAACAGGGTACTGACTTGCTACCGACTCAAATATTTGCTGGAATCTCTGGTTATAGGCTAAACCGAGATTTGGCGGCAAATCTACACCGACTAGCAGAACCTCGATGTTTTGCTTTAAAGCTAAACTAACCATGTTGCTCAGGTTTTCCCGGGTCTGGCTAAACTTCAAACCGCGTAGTCCATCATTGCCAGCTAGTTCGATAATTAAATGACTCGGTTTAACCCGTTCGAGCAAATCAGGCAAACGTTGTATGCCCCCATACGTGGTTTCACCGCTGATACTGGCATTATGGACACTTGCTTGTGCATAATGAGTCCCTATATTGGTGGTGAATAAACTCGGCCAGCTTTGTTCAACCGGGATGTTATACGCAGCACTTAAACTATCACCGAGAATCAAAATTCTGGGTGCGGAATTATCAGTCTCGGCAGAGGTCTGAAACGGGATTAAGAAGATTAATATAATGCTTAAAAATAATTGTTGCATATCGCTCAGAGATGTTACCAAAACTGTTATTACCACCGAGGGTAGCCTCGATGTAGTGAAGAGTATATCGCTGATGGTGCCTTATCAACAGGCGCTGGTGATTCAGGGTGCTTCTGGCTCGGGAAAAACCACTTTGCTGGGCTTAATGGCGGGTCTGGATCAAAGTAGCTCGGGCGACATCGAATTACTCGGGGAGCACCTGACTGATAAAAACGAAGAACAACGCGCTCGCGTCCGAGCTGGCAAAGTAGGCTTCGTGTTTCAGTCATTCCAGCTAGTGCAGGGAGCGACTGCAATACAGAATGTGATGCTACCGTTAGAGCTTGGTGGTAGCCAGGACGCCTTCGAACTGTCTAAAAAGGCTTTATGCGAAGTCGGACTCGAAGCTAAAGCCGATACCATGGTTGAACAGCTCTCCGGTGGTGAACAACAACGGGTTTCGATTGCGCGCGCCTTCGCGGTAAAACCGGCCATATTATTCGCCGACGAGCCCACCGGTAATCTCGATGCTAAAACCGGTGGTCAAATAGCCGATCTAATGTTCCGTCTGCGCGACCAGTCGGGCACCACTTTGGTGCTGGTAACTCACGAGCAGGTGCTCGCCGAGCGCGGCGATGTTCATGTTCAAATCGAGTCAGGTCGGCTGCTGAGTGTAGATTAGTGACTCGAGTGAAACCCAGGCTTCCCGCACTTCAGGCACACTGGTTAATGGTTGTCGCAACCGTGATCGCGATTAGCATCGTGACCTCCAGTCAGTTGGTCACGCATCGTATTAGCCTGTTACTCGACAGACAGGCGAGTGAATTACTCGCAGCGGATCTCGTGTTGTCGTCGGGTTCCCCAATTTCCGTCGAGTATAGGCAACAGGCTAAGGCAAGCGGCCTGAAAGTGGCCAGCACGACGAGCATGCGAACGGCGATTTTTATCGATGACGAGCCGCAGCTGGTAGAGTTGAAAGCTGTCAGTGATGGCTATCCTCTGCGTGGTCAGCTTGAAAAGGCGAGCGATCTTACTTCACCAGGGCAGCGGGTGTTACAGGGACCTTCTGCCGGAGAAGTGTGGATCGATAGCAAGCTACACGAACTAATCGGTGAGACAATTACACTCGGCAATCAAAATTTTAAAAGCAACTGGTTACTTACCTTCGAACCCGATCGTGGTGGTGCCTTGTTTAATCTGGCACCACGCGTGTTAATGAATTTGAAAGACCTCGCTGCCACAGGGCTAATACTTCCTGGTAGTCGGGTGCATCATCGAATGTTATTTGCAGGTAATGCTAACGCAGTTGCCGCGTTTAGAAGTCAGCTAAAACCGCAGCTTAGCGAAGGCGAAACTATCCAGGATCTGGAAAATGCACGTCCCGAAATGCGCCGAGCACTCGATCGTACCCGAACATTCTTCGCACTTTCGATCATCTTAACACTGGTAATCGCGATGGTTGCTATTGCAATTACGGCTCGCTATACGGCAGGCAAAGAAGCACCGAAGGTGGCTATGTTGCGCGCATTTGGCATTTCGCAAAAACGTCTGGCCAGGTTTTATCTACAGCAAATTGGCAAGCTTTGGGGCATCGCAACCATATTCGGCATCGGCATCGGCTGGCTTAGCCAATATCCTATTCAGTGGGCGCTCGATGGCTGGTTCGGACAGGCATTGCCTCAGGTTTATCTGATTCAGCCCTATCTAATTGCAGCTGTGGTTGGCTTCATTTGTCTGGCCGGGTTTTGTCTTCCGCAGTTGTTAAACGCAGCCTCAACTCCGCCGATGCAGGTATTTCGCCCGATTTCTAATCGACGTACTTTCGGCCGTAACCTGCTGGTTACCGTTGCTGGAATTATCGCAGTGTTTCTGGTGTTAATCCTGCTCATGCAAAGCTCCCTACTGGCAATAGTAACGCTAGGGATGATTTTGCTGGTGGTCCTGATATTACCAGGCCTGTTTACTTTATTAATTCGATGGCTTCTATTTTCGAACGCTCGGCAGTTCTGGTTAAAGCGATATTTATTGAGTCGATTGCGTTCGACTTCACGTGGCGCAATCCTTGTCATGTCGGGGTTTAGTCTGGCTTTATTGGCCATTTTAATAATCGCCGTAGTCAAGGAGGAATTGTTAGCCGCCTGGCAAACGCAATTGCCGGAAGACACGCCGAATTACTTTCTGATTAATTTGGCTAAACAGGATGTACCCTTGGTCGAAGAATACCTGTCGCAGAATCAAATTCAGTATTCGAACCCCTATCCGTTGATTCGTACTCGATTGACAGCTATCAATAATATATCGATAAAGTCGATTCAATTCACCGACCCACGAGCCGAGGGTCTGGTGCATCATACTTTCAATATTAGTTATACCAATCGACTGCCCGATGATAATGCGATTGTTGTAGGCGAATGGATAGCCAATAGTCAGGCGCTTGACCAGTTCTCGGTCGAACAGGGTATGGCTGAAAAACTTGGATTAGAACTCGGAGATATTCTCTCGTTTAACGTCGCTGGTGAAACCTTCGAAGCACCAGTGACCAGTATTCGTTCGGTGGTCTGGGAAAACTTCAAACCCAATTTTTACCTGATAGCAAATCCCCGGTTGGTCGAGAAAAAGCCGCAGACCTGGTTGCTGAGCGCTACCATTGAGGATTCCGAAAAACCGGTGTTAAAGAATCTTTTCGAACGATTTCCGGCTATTACTCCGCTCGATGTAGGTGTGCTGATGGCGCGGGTTCGCAGTATCGTTGACCGGGCTACCATCGCGCTCGAGTTTTTCTTTCTGTTTGCTCTTTTATCGGCGTTTATCGTGTTGCTCGCGGCGATACAGACCGGAAAGTCCGAACGTCAGATGGAATCTTCCCTATTGCGTGCTCTGTCCGCGCAAAGCAGCCAGTTATACCGCGTGCATGTTTTTGAATTTACCTTGATGGGTCTGCTAGTCGGCTTTTTTGCCGCACTATTTGCCAATTTGGCAGGCTGGATAGTCAGCGTTAAGTTTTTTGACATCGAGTACCATTTTTCACTGAGTATATGGCTGATCAGCCTGGTATCGGCGACTGCGGTATTAACCATTGCTGGAATTTTGGTGAGCCGAAATGTTTATAATGTATCTCCGATGAAGATCCTGCGCTCCTGATGACAGCTTGCCAACTAGACACGAACGAAAAGCAACAACTCGTCGAACTGATTAGCGAGTCCATGGACTGGGATGAGGATTTTGATCGTGCGCTCGATTATGCGATTGCCCAGGTGCACGAAGACAAAAGCCAGCCCTGTAGCACCGATGTAGTTCGACGCGTGCTCGAACTGGGTACTGATAAGCAAACCGTCATCGCGACCTTACTCACCGACCCGTCCCTGCGAGCAGAACTCGATAGCAGTCGAATCAAACAGGAGTTTGGACCTCAGGTGGCTAAATTAACCGAAGGGGTAAACAAGCTTTATTCATTGCAGGACGGTAAGCAGGCCAGGCCCAAATCGCCCGAGCAGGCCGAAAAACTAAGGCGTTTGCTCATGGCGATAGTGAGCGATGTCCGGGTAATGCTGATCAAGCTTTGCTATCGTGCCGAGCGTCTCAAATTGCTCAAGCATACCGATTACGAGGAGCGTCGTAATGTCGCCCAGGAAACCATCGATATTTTTGCCCCATTGGCGAACCGACTCGGCATGGGTTTAATCAAGTGGGAAATGGAAGATCTTGCATTTCGTGCGCTCGAACCTCAGACCTATAAACGCATCGCCAAACTGCTGGAAGAAAAACGCAGCACACGCGAAGCCTTTATCAAAAAATTCATAAAACAGTTGGAAGCTCTGTTACAGGAGCAAAGTGTAAAGTCCGATGTCAGTGGACGGGTTAAGCACATCGTTAGTATCTGGCGGAAAATGCAGCGCAAACATCTCGAATTCCACGAGCTATTCGATGTGCGCGCGGTCAGGATTCTGGTCGATTCGGTTGCCGATTGCTATGCTGTTCTCGGCGTGGTTCACACCTCCTGGCAGAGTATTCCGAATGAATTCGATGACTATATCGCCAACCCCAAGAGCAATGGCTATCAATCTTTGCATACGGCGGTGATCTCCGATAGCGGACAGGTCGTCGAAGTACAAATTCGAACGCATGAAATGCACGAGAAATCCGAGTTTGGTGTCGCCTCGCACTGGCGTTACAAGGAGGGTGTTAGTCTCGACCAGCGTATGGAAAACAGCATCTCAGCCATGCGAGAAATGCTCGAAGGTTCAGCCGAGGAAGTCTCCGATGCGATTTCCGAAATATCTACCGATCATTCCAGTGGTCGAGTTTATGTGTTTACGCCGCAGGGGCAGGTGATCGATTTGCCCAAAGGTGGCACGCCGCTAGATTTCGCCTACTCGGTGCATTCCGAAGTGGGGCATCGATGTCGGGGTGCCAAGGTAAATGGTCGGATTGCGACCCTGACCACCGCGCTACAAACCGGTGATGAAGTCGAAATACTGACCACCAAAGAAAGCAGGCCTAGCCGTGACTGGATGAATAAAAAACTGGGTTTCATTAAATCGGCTGGCACTCGCTCCAAAGTGCGTAACTGGTTTAACCATCAGGATCTCGAACAGAACGTTCTCGATGGCAGGGCGATGTACGAACGCGCGCTCTCCAAGTATTCAATTCATAACGCAGATTTGAAAAATCTCTGCGAGCATTTTAAACGGAAGGATGCCGATCAATTCTTCGCCGATATCGGGCGTGGCATGATTACCTCTGCTCAGATAATCGGCTTTCTTCATGCTGAGCCGGAATCTGATGATCCATTCAAGAAAGTAAAAAAAGCAGAGCTAAAGGCGCCTGTCTCGAAAGACGAAGTCAGCATTCACGGTGTTGGTAATTTACTGACACAATTTGCGCAATGTTGTAAGCCGGTTCCAGGCGACTCAATCATCGGTTTTATTACCGTCAGCTCGGGTATTAGCATTCATAAACACAATTGCCCGAACATGTTGGCTTTGTCCGAAGAACAGCGTCAGAGGTTAATCGAAGTCGAATGGGGGCAGGGTGCCGGATCGGTCTATCCAGTGGATATTTCGGTGACTGCTTTTCAACGTACTAGCCTGATGCAGGATATCAGCACTATTCTGGCTAATTCGAAAGTGAACCTGCTCAATATCAATTCGAATACTAATCGTGATGAGCAAATGGTTTATACGAAGTTAACGATAGAGATCCATAGCGTCGATGAACTAGTGACGATCATCGATAAACTCGATCAGCTTTCCAATGTGCAGGATGTAAAACGCATTGCTTAATCGTCGATTCTGCATAGCACCGATGATGGACTGTTCGGATCGGCATAATCGATATTTTTTACGCCTGTTTTCGCCACATATCCTGCTCTATACCGAAATGGTAACTTCGGCCGCAATAGTGCGCGGGGATCGTGATCGATTACTCGGCTTTAACGACGAAGAGCATCCAGTCGGGGTGCAACTTGGTGGTTCAAACCCGCAGCAACTTTATCAGGCAGCACAAATCTGTGCCGAATACGGCTACGACGAAATTAACCTGAACTGCGGTTGTCCGAGTGATCGCGTACAGTCGGGCAGTTTCGGCGCCTGTTTGATGGCTGATCCTGGACTGGTGAGCGAATGTGTGTCGGCGTTGCGAAGTGCCAGCGCGCTACCGGTGACCGTTAAACATCGAACCGGCATTGACCAGCAGGAAGATTACGAGACGTTTCGCGAATTCGCCGCCATTCAAATAGAAGCCGGGGTTGATGCACTCATCGTCCATGCCCGCAATGCCTGGTTACAGGGTTTGAGCCCGAAACAGAATCGCGATATTCCGCCGCTTAAATACGACTGGGTTTATCGCTTAAAGACTGATTTTCCGAACACCGAAATCATCATCAACGGCGCGATTAAAACGCTGGACGCCGCGCTTGAGCATTTGCAACAGGTTGACGGCGTGATGCTCGGACGCGAACCCTACCAGAACCCGTTCGTACTAGAGAAAGTCGATGAACTGATATTTGGGCAATGCGTCTCGACAACGCCGACCCGGCTATCCGTATTAAGACAGACTTACCCCTATATCGAAACGCAGCTGCAACAGGGCATACCCCTGAGCCGCATGATCCGCCATATCATCGGCTTATATCGTGGTGAACCGGGTGCCAGACAATGGCGGCGTTATTTGAGTGAATTTGGCAATAAAAAAACCGGCGATATGGAAACCCTTTATCAGGCGGAAAAACTGATTATCTGAGTGTCTACATTATGAGTCAAAAAGCCCGAAACATTCGCTATCTGATATTGCTACTCATTTTGCTAGCAGTGGCTGTCAATGAAATGATGATTAAGCTAAAGGTTGCGAGTTGGGATCAAACCCTGCAAGTGCGGGTTTATGCAATCAATGCGGATTCGAGGCCAGTCACAAACAGTTATATCGATAAACTAGGGGCGAAGGACTATCAGGGCATCGAAGCCTTTATCAATGATGAGGCTCGACGATATGGCATTGATATCGATGCCGTCAAAGTCGAATACGCCGGAGAGCTGCTCGAAATACCGCCGCAACCGCCGCTACAGGGCAGTGTTCTAGATAACGTATTCTGGAGCCTCCACTTTCGCGGCTGGGCCTGGTACTGGGGCATGACAACTGGCAACAGGACGGCGGACGTTAATTTATTCGTCAATTATTTTGATATCGAGACGACGCAGGCGTTACAACACTCGGTGGGTCTGCGCGGTGGCCTGATTGGTCTGATTAACGCCTTTGCCGATAATAGTTATCGAGGTTCAAATAATGTTGTTATCGCCCACGAATTAATGCATACCTTCGGCGCATCGGATAAATACGATGCTGGTAATCAACCAATTCGCCCAGATGGCTATGCCGATGCCTATCAGGACCCGCTATATCCACAAAAACGCGCCGAAATCATGGGCGGGCGTATACCGCTTAGTCCGACGCAGTCCAGGATGCCGGAGAGCCTGTCCGATGTCGCAGTTGGGGTGTTTTCCGCTGCTGAAATGCATTGGCCGTTAGATTATTGAACCGATTTCAACGTAAATAAACATAACTAGCACCACTACCGCCATGCATAGGCTGGGCTGGGCACCAGGCCAGTACAAAGCTTTGTTGTGATAGCCAGTGATGTACCAACGGTTTTAACACGGCAGAATTGCTAGACCGGTTGCCTTTTCCGTGGACGATTATCACTGTTTTACACTGAGCGAGCTTGGCATGCCCGAAGAATTTAACAAGTTCGGCAAGGGCTGACTTTTGAGTATATCCGTGTAAATCAAGATTATCGTTAACTGGCATCATTCCCTGACGAATTCTGCGTTGTAGCTTACGCTGGATGCCATGATCAAAATAAGTGTCGGATATATTTACTTGTTGAATAAATTCTAACTCAGAAAAATCAGTCTCCGCTACCGGTGATTCTGGCTGGGATTTGATTTTTTTTGGTAGACGCTGTTGCAGTAAATTAACCCGGTCACTTTCGAGTCGTTTAACACCAGACATCAAAGAGGCGAAGTCGTCTTCACCAGTAGGAGGTTTCTTATTCACAGCGTAAATTCAGTAAATCAGTCAGCTCGCATACTAAACCAAATACACAACGATAGAAAATCGGATAATAGTGGGCGCTGAGAGCCAAAAACATGCAAGTCGAGGGGCGATTTAGTTTATCATTCCCCCTTTTTCATTTACGCCTTTTAATGCATATTCTAATTTCCAATGATGACGGTTACCTGGCTCCGGGAATCCGTGTTTTAGCCGAGGTTTTAGCATCGGTGGCGCAAATAACCGTGGTAGCTCCGGATCGTAATAAAAGTGGCGCTAGCAACTCGCTGACACTGATGCGTCCGTTGCGTGCGGAGATGACGCCGCAGGGTTTTTATCGCGTCGATGGCACGCCCACCGATTGCGTGCATCTGGCAATTTCGGGCCTACTTGATGAAAAGCCCGATATGGTAGTTTCGGGGATTAATGCCGGTGCTAACCTGGGTGACGATGTGTTGTATTCGGGCACTGTCGCGGCCGCCATGGAAGGTCGGTCTCTGGGCTTACCAGCGATTGCGGTTTCTCTGGTTGGTCGGCCGGCAAAGCATTATGAAACGGCAGCGGAATATACGCTTAAAATAGTTCAGAATTTACTCGATCAGCCGTTACCTGAAGATAGTATTTTGAATGTTAATGTACCGGATTGTCCTCTGGAAGATATCGATGGTATGACGGCGACACGGCTTGGCTTCCGCCATATGGCTGAGCCGACTGTGCAGCAATTCGATCCATACGGCGCACCAATTTACTGGGTGGGCCCGCCCGGTGACGCGCAGGATGCTGGTCCGGGAACCGATTTTTACGTGGTCGAGCATAATCAGGTTTCGGTGTCGCCTATCCAAATCGATCTGACTCGACACGATAGCATTAACCCTTTGCAGAACTGGTTGTCTGCGATTAAATAAACCAACAGCATGAATTTGAAAAAACCAAATTTCCAGGGCATAGGCATGACGTCGCAACGTACGCGTGATCGCCTCATACAGCGATTAAAAGATCAGGGTATCTCTAATGAGCTAGTGCTCGATGTGATGCGGCACGTCCCTCGCCATCTGTTTGTCGACGAGGCTCTGTCGCATCGTGCTTACGAGGATACAGCTTTACCGATTGGCTATAGTCAGACCATTTCTCAGCCTTTTATCGTGGCTTTCATGACGCAGGCTTTGCTGGAAGACGGCCCGGTCAATTCTGTGCTCGAAATCGGTACCGGCTGTGGTTATCAGACGGCCGTATTGGCTAATCTGTTTCCGCAGGTTTACAGTGTTGAGCGTATTGAAGCGCTACATAAACAGGCTAAACAACGCCTTGCAGAGCTCGAATTGTTTAATATACAGCTCCGTCATACCGACGGTAATGGCGGCTGGCCGAATCCAAGCTATCAATTTGATCGCATCATTATGACCGCCGCCTGTACCGAAGTACCCGAAGTGCTGGTCCAACAGTTATTGCCCGGTGGTGTTATGGTATTTCCGTTCGATGATGGACACGATCAGACTTTGATGAAGATTACAAAAACGGAACAGGGCATGGTCGAAGAAGCAATGATCAAAGTTTCTTTTGTGCCGTTACTGCCCGGGCTAGGTTAAATCAATTGTTCGAAAATCTTTATTTTAAAGTTATCCGCTTTGCTGGCAGAGAAAATGCCAGCTGGTATCTCGCTGGCCTGAGTTTTTTCGAGTCCTTTATTCTGCCATTCCCACCGCCCGATGTAATGCTTGCGCCGATGTCATTAGCAAAACCCGCCAGGGCTATGCATTTCGCTTCGATCACCCTGGCTGCCTCGGTGATAGGTGGTATTACTGGTTACGCTATCGGCATGCTTCTGTTTGACCAGGCTCAGCCTTTGCTTGTTGAGTGGGGTTATCAGTCAAGATTTGATCAGGTGACCCAATGGTTCGAGGTATGGGGGTTTTGGGCAGTTTTAATAGCCGGTTTTTCCCCGGTGCCTTACAAACTGTTCACCTTGTCGGCGGGAGTGCTCAGTCTGGCGTTCATTCCATTTATTATCGCTTCACTAGTTGGACGCGGCGCACGGTTTTTCCTGCTGGCCTGGTGTCTGGCAAAATTTGGTGCTTCGATAGAAGCTAAATTGATTCGCTACATCGAGCGCATCGGTTGGGCTATAGTGGTCGCGTTGGTGGTATTTGTTGGGTTTTATTATTTGTAAGCTATGAAGCGCATTATTCATTATATTTGTATAGTATCCACGGCTTTACTGCTGGTTTCCTGCATTAATCCGGTAGCCGTTAATTATAAAATTACGAGTAAAGGTTCGTACCAGGTTAAAAACGGCGATACGCTCTATTCGATTGCCTGGCGCTATGGCCTGGATTACAAAGAACTGGCGAGCTGGAATAATATTGATGAGAGTTTTACGATTCATCCGGGGCAGCGGCTGAGTTTGCTCGAGTCAGGTAACACGACTCAGCAGTCGAGTACGGTGGCTCAAACTAGTAAAGAATCGTCGAGTCAAACCAGTGCGAAAACTGCCAATGTTAGCACCGACAAACCCAAAGCCGTCGAGTCGCTGAAAAATCCGGGACGTTGGCTTTGGCCGACTCAAGGTAAGGTTCTTAGTACTTATTCCGCCAAACAGCTTGATCGACGCGGAATCGATATCGCTGGAACCCTTGGCCAGGGTGTCCAGGCTGTAGCTAATGGCAAGGTGGTATATAGTGGTAATGGTTTGTCAGGTTATGGTAATCTCATCATTATCAAGCATAGCAACACCTACTTAAGCGCCTATGCGTATAATCAGGAACGTCTGGTAAAGGAAGGAATGACGGTGACAGCGGGTAAGGAAATCGCCAAAATGGGAAAACATAAAACTGGAGTGGCCAGATTGCATTTCCAGATTAGGAAAAACGGGAAGCCGATTGATCCTCTGAAATTTTTACCTAAACGATAAAGGTTCAATCTGGAATGGGGAAATTTGAATGACAAAGTCGATTGATAAATCGCTTATCGAAGACAAGGAAATACCCGCTGAAGAACTGGTAGAAGCTCTGCTAGACGTGCAGGATGTGCCCGATTTAAGTGGTGAAGAGGCCGAAGAAGGCCACGTCGCTGTTCTTGATTCGGAAGATGATAGCGACGAGGAGGTTGAAGTCGACGGTGAAAAAGTTACAGACCGACGTAAGCCAGCCGACCGTAGGAAAACTCCCGCGCGACGGACAACCGACTCAGACCCCACTAAACTCTATTTAAAAGAAATCGAAGTCTCAGAGCTGCTCACCGCAGAAGAAGAGGTTTATTATTCTCGTCTGGCGCTTAAAGGAGATGCCGCCGCACGAGATAAAATGATCGAATGCAATCTTCGCCTGGTGGTGAAAATCGCACGCCGTTATATGAATCGAGGACTAGCTTTACTCGACCTCATCGAAGAGGGTAATCTGGGGTTAATCAGGGCCGTCGAAAAGTTTGATCCTGAGCGTG
The DNA here is from genome assembly GCA_030595795.1 of Gammaproteobacteria bacterium. GTDB lineage: Bacteria > Pseudomonadota > Gammaproteobacteria. Next base: position 27,512 of record JAUVCH010000009.1, on the reverse strand, counting down.
GTTTCAGATTTTCGACCTACGCGACCTGGTGGATACGTCAGACCATCGAACGCGGTTTAATGAATCAAACTAGAACCATTCGTCTGCCGATCCATGTCATCAAAGAACTCAATACATATTTGCGGGCAGCACGCAGGCTAACCCAGGAATTAAATCGAGAAGCCACCTCCGAAGACGTCGCCAAATTATTGAATAAGCCGAAGAAAGATGTCGATAAAATGTTTCGACTAGCCGACCGAGTAACCTCGTTTGATATCCCCGTCGGCGGTGATAGTGATCTTCCCTTACTCGATATAATCCCCGACGAAAACAACACCGATCCATCGAGCATATTGCAGGATGAATCCGTCATGCAGCACCTGGATGCCTGGCTCGATGAACTGGACGAAAAACAACGCGATGTCGTCGTGCGACGTTTTGGCCTCAGAAATTATCCACGCGGCACACTCGAAGAAGTAGGGCGAGAACTCGGCGTTACCCGTGAGCGAGTCAGACAAATTCAAATGGATGCACTGCGCAAGCTAAGACGCATACTCGAATATAGCGGGTATTCTCGGGATAATATTATTTAGTGGTATTTTTTCGGGTTGGCGGGTTTTACGCATTCCAGAATTGCAGAATTGATACTTCCTCTCGCTAAGCGTTACACGATCATAATACGTATATCAGAAAAGGCTTCTGGTGAAACTTGTGAATGCATTGCTATACGTGATTATGGGATGGGGAAATATAACTCAAGTGAATGATGGTTACTGACTTACTTAAATAAGAATACCACGCAGCCCAGCAAGCAATTGATGCTAGCGAAGAATATATGTAAGCCGTAGTAGGCTTCAAACGAATGATTACCATCACGACCGATATTTTGTATACTGATCCAAAGCAACCAATCGAACGGAATTCATAGGAGGGTCATCATGAATAGTATCGGAATCTCACTACATGCTAAGCGCCTGTTACAGTTTATCTCTCTCCTGGTGCTTGTCAGCCTACTGGTTTTACCAGGCTGCGGTGGTGGGGGTAGCAGTGATGAGCCCAGCCCCGATCCCAGTATCGCTATCGATAGCCCCTCGGTGGTTGAAGGCGATACGGGTACGGCTGAAATAGTGTTTACAATAACCCTGAGTGAGGATGCTGCCAATACCTTAACCGTTGACTACACCACAGTGGATGATGTCGCGACTGTTGCTAATGATGATTACACCGCAGTCAGTGGGCAATTAACCATTCCTGCCGGAAGCCGTACTGCAAACGTAAGTGTATTTGTGAATGGTGACAGTGTGTTCGAACAGGACGAAACTTTCGGTTTAGAGATAAGCAATCCGCAGGGAATTATTCTGAGCGAGAATACCTTTAGCAGTGTAGGAACTATCAGTAATGACGATGATGCGAACCCGAAGGGGTATTTTACTGGTAGTGGCACATTTAATGGCACTAACTACACGGATGTTACAGCCTTAGCCTATGGTAATCGAATTCTCCTGTTTAGCCCTACAGCGAATGTTCAATACGATCTCGTTATCACCCCGACCGGGCTCGACTACACCAGTGGTGCAGTAGAGGTTTATGTCGATGGGAATATTGTGCAGATAGGCGCTGTAACCGTTAGTGGCACAACCAACGAATTACAAATACAGGGTACGTTTGCTGGTGGTGCAGGGTTTGGTGCCGGGTCGTTTGATGTGGCTTTTGATGCTGGGAATAATGTGGGGGCTACATTGGGGCGGATTGAGGGGGAATTATTGAATCGATGGACTGGGAATCTATACGGTATAGATTCACCAGATACTGGCACATTCGATGTGGATAACGCTGGAAATTATTTTGGTACTGATGATACGACTGAAAGATGTTCCTTTCCAAGTACTACAACAGCAATCCTAACTATCCCTGATCTGAATGCTAATATTTACCAATTGTTGCACCCCATTGAAGCTCAAATGGGTTTTGGAACCTGTGCCCCTCCATATGAGAGCACTAATCACACAGGGTTTGCCGCAGTAGTTGATGATACCGACACCGACGACAAATTAGTATTTGCTTTCAATAATGGCGAGATAGCACTTTTTGGTATTATGAATCATTAAGCTGAATATAGACATTTTGTTGGTTTATTTAAGCAAAATAGAACCTTTTTTCTGGCTTATTATGAAAGACTAAATAACGGTTAGGGATAAGCGATGATGTTACTAAAATAAGGTAAAGGATCACCAATGAAACACCAATTATTCAATTTTGTTGTTAGGCTGGCTTACCTGTCGATGTTTTGTCGTAAAATTTCTGTTGTCGCTATTTACGCCATCCTGTCATACCTCACCTTCACCCCAATCACCCAAGCCGCTCCCGAAGGCGGCAACATCGTCGGCGGTTCCGGCAGCATCAATCAGTCTAGTCTAACCACCACAATCAATCAAAATACCTCCTCCCTGGCTATTGACTGGAATAGCTTCAATATTAATTCCGATGAAGTTGTTAATTTCATTCAGCCCAGTTCATCTTCTATAGCACTTAACCGTATTCTCAGCAGTAGCGGCTCCCAGATCCACGGGCAAATTAATGCCAACGGCCAGGTCGTGTTGGTTAACCCGAATGGTATTTTCTTTGGTGCTACTTCCTCTGTGAATGTCGGTGGTTTAATCGCCTCAGGTCTCGATATTTCACCGACCGACTTCATGAATGGTGATTATATTTTTAATGAGGTAATCGGTACCGATGGGACGGTAATCAATAGCGGGTTAATCAATGCATCGCTCGGTGGTAATGTCACATTACTGGGTAAACAGGTTATTAACGAAGGCGTCATCAACGCGAAGCTAGGCGCGGTAAATTTGGCCGCAGGCAAAGAAGCGGTTTTAACCTTTGATAACCAGGGTTTGATCGGTGTTCGTATTACTAAGGAAATTCTGCAGGAAGAACTCGGTGTTGATCCGGCTGTTCTAAACAGCGGTGAGATAAATGCCAATGGCGGCAGAGTACTGCTAACTGCTAGCGTTAGCCGAGATGTATTTTCAGAAGCGGTCAATCATGGTGATCTGCAACAGGCGTCCAGCGTCGTTGTACATGAAGACGGCAGTTTTACCCTGGGTGGCGGTGCTGATGTTGTCAATAGCGGTATGATCAATGTTTCGGCTGAAGCCAATAATGATGCAGGGCAGGTGGTAATACTCGGTGAAAATGTAATGCATACTGGTTCGATTCATGCGGATACTGAAAGTGGTCTGGCGGGTATTGTCGAATTACATTCCATGGATACCACCGAGCTTAGAGACGATGCTTTAATATCGGCCCAGGCCACAGTATCGGGCAGCGGTGGGCAGATCAAAATATTAGGTGAAAATGTAGGCTTATTTGATGCTGCAGAAGTCAATGCCAGTGGTATTCATGGTGGTGGAGAAGTCCTGGTTGGTGGTGATAGGCAAGGATTAAATTCACTCGTTCGTAATGCCGAGTTTCTTTACCTTGGGGAAAATAGCAATATTTTTGCCGACGCGATAACTGATGGAAATGGCGGCAGAATAATCACCTATGCGGATGATACCGGCCGTTTCTATGGAGGCCTTTATGCGCGTGGTGGAGCGTTTGGCGGTAATGGCGGGTTTATTGAGACTTCTGGTAAGAAAGGGTTTGAGATACCGGTGGCACCGGATGTGTCGGCTGTTGCGGGGGAAGGCGGGCTTTGGTTGATTGATCCTTATGATATAACTATCAATAATGCCAATACCGATACGGGTTTTGTGACAACGGGGACTACGGTTTACACATCGTCAGGTATACCTGCAACTATTGACGTAGGTACAATCGAATCTGCTCTTGGAATGGGAAGTGTTGAAATAATTACAGGAGGTACAATAGGGGATGGTAATGGGAATGGGGATATTCTTTTTGATGCCAATTTGAATTTCGATGGTACAGGGACAAATACACTGACTTTAAATGCAGTTGGAGGAATTGCCTTTACTAATACTAGTTCTATTCAAGATATTGACAATTTAAATGATACATTGAATGTTAATTTATATGCTAACGGAGGTATAAATTTAAATAATGCAACAATCGACACCCAGGGTGGCAACTTCACAGTAGGCGACCTAAGCGGAACCAACAGCACCCCAACCTCTTTCACCAACAACGGCACCATAAACACCTCAGGTATAGATTCGACAGATGACACGATTGCTGGAGGAGATGCAGGTAATATTTCTATTACTGTCAACGGCGCAGTAATCAGCACTGCCTTAACAGCAATCGGAGGATTGAATGATCCGACAAACAATCAGGGTGAATCGCTAATCGGTGCTAATGGCGGGAATATCACTATAAATGCTGATTCTGTTGCGCTTTCTGGTGCCATAAATACTAGCGGTAGCGCAGCAAGATTTGATAATAACGACGGTACTGGTGGTGCTTCAGGTGGAAATGGCGGTGTAATTCTTATAACTGCGAATACTGGGGATATAACGACCACAGACATTATCAGCGATGGTGGAGACGCAGATGGAGATGGTAATGAACCTGGAAACGGAGGCAACGCTGGTGATATTACGCTTATTAGCCAGGGTGGCCTGGGTTCCATTACTGTTTCCGGGAGTATAAGTTCTTCGGTCGGTGCTATAGCCGGCTCGGGCACCGACGGCACCAAATCCAACATAACCCTCGACGGCAATGTAACTTTGGCCAATGCGCTTGATCTCGATGTCAACAGCTTCACTTCAGGTGCAATCGATGCTTCCGGTGCCTTTGGATTTAATGGTAGTGACTTAACGATAGTCTCAACAAACGGAATTACTATATCCAGTATTACCACCCAGGGCGGCGATGTTACTAACGCGGGTGGTAAGGATGGGGGAGCTATTGACTTAACTGGTTCATCGATTTCTGTCGGGGCAATTAGTACCACCGGAAGTGATGGTAATGGGAATAACAAGAATGGCGGTAGCGGTGGAGATATCTTGCTGACGGCTATCGAAAACAGTGCGATACAGTCGATTACTATCGATGGTGATTTAAATAGCTCGGGGGGACAGGGAACTGACGGAACAGGGGTTCTCAACGGCGTTCAGAATACGGGGGGATCTATTGGTTTAGTACTGGATGACTCAGGCTCTCCCGGCGGTTCCGTTACAATTAACCACGCGACCGATTTTACCTCGGATGTTGTTGTGACTGGTAGTTCCGGTAACGACACATTTACTGCCGCAAATCGCGTTAACATCTGGTCATTGTCCGATCCCATCAGCACGCTTAATACAAACTTGTCTTTTAGTGGTATTGATAATCTTGTAGGCAATTCGCAAGTTGATGAATTCACAATCAATAGTGGCGCTAGTTTTAGTGGCTCAATTGATGGAGGGGGCGGAACAAATAAACTAACTAAAGTCGATGGTATAAATAGCTGGACAATTACCTCAGCCAATTCTGGCACATTGACCGGTACAGGTGGATTTTCAAATATTCAGGAGTTTGGCGGTGGTACTGGTACTGGTACTGGTACTGGTACTGATACATTGACAGGACTAAATCAAGACAATAGTTGGGATATCACCGGTAATAATTCAGGTAGTGTCGAAAATACAAACACGCAAACCGATACCGTCGCGTTTACGGGCATGGAAAATTTGAACGGTAATAGTGGTATTGACAGCTTCGTTTTTCAGGCGACCGGCAATGTGACTGGTCTGATTGATACTGCCGGTGGTGATGATTCGGTGGACTTAACACTGCTGTCTTCGGCGGTTACAGTTGAGTTACGGGATGCAGCAAATGCCAATTTACATATTCTTAATGCCGAAACGATCAGCGCGAATATTGCCTTTATCAATACGTTAATTGGCGCCAATGCAAATAATAACTGGGACATAAATTCGCAAAATGCCGGTGTAGTGAATGGCGCCATTAATTTTTCCGGATTCACCAATTTGACCGGCGGTGCGCTGGACGATGCTTTTGTGATTAGTGGTGCGAATGGTCAGTTAACCGGCGGTGTGATTGATGGTGGCGGTGGCACCGATTCGATTACCGGGCGAAATACCGCTAATATCTGGAATTTAAATACTACAGACGGCGGAATTCTAAGTTACGGCGCTACGCTTACGCTCACCACGTTATCGAATATCGAAAATTTTACCGGTGGTGCCGATACCGATAATTTTACGTTAAGCGGTACAGGTTCCACAATTTCGGGGGCGATCAGTGGTAATGGTGGCAATGATACGCTCACTGTCTCTGTTGTCGGCAACCATAACTGGGAAATAACCGGTGGCGATACGGGAACAGTTAATGACATCGGTGGTGGATTTATTGATATCGATAATTTAGTCGGTAATTCAGAGGTCGATACTTTCACTCTTAGCGGTGGAACCCTGTCTGGCAATATGAATGGCTTAACCGATGCGGATATTTTAAATGCGGATGTTGGACCCAATAACTGGCTGATAACAGGTGTTGATGATGGTGTGGTCGAAGGCGTTGGTTCATTCACCGATATCGAAAATTTGAATGGTAATAGTGGGGATGATAATTTTACTTTGTCGGGGGGTACGGTTAGCGGGGCGATTAATGGTGGTGCTGGCTCTAATACTCTCCAGGCTGAAAACGTTGCGAATTCCTGGAGTATTACCAGCAGCGATGCCGGTACGGTAACCGGCGTAGCAAGTTTTAGCAATATCCAGACGTTGGTAGGGGGAACCTTATCTGACGCATTTGTGTTTAATGCTGGAGGAAGTGTGAGTGGATTGGTGAGCGGAAATTCGGGTGTCGATTCACTGAATATTATCGCTTTGCCCGACACTACTGTTCAAATTGGAAGTACGATTAATGGCAATTTAAATATCCTGGGGTTTGAATCAATAACAGCAAATAATGCGATGGCGAACACCTTATTGTCCGATGACAGTGTGAACGATTGGCAAATAACTGGCGCAAACACTGGCACTTTAAACAGTATGTCGTTTACTGGTTTCAAACGCCTGGTCGGAAATGCACAGGTGGATACTTTCGCTTTCCAGGACGGGTGGTCAGTTGACAATGGCATAGACGCTTTGGGTGGTGTCGACATTGCAGATGGCAGCGCGCTCACTGGCGCCGTTGTATTCCAACTGGGTGCCGTCGGGCTTGATAATTTTGAAACTTTTATCGGTAATAATACCAATAGCACATTGATCGCGGAGGGTATTGCCAATACCTGGGATATTACCGGCAATAATAGCGGAACGGTTGGCGCGATTACCTTTACGGATTTTAATCATCTAACTGGCGGTGACCAGGTTGATATTTTTAACATCTCGGGTAGTGGTTTGTTGTCCGGAGTGGCAAGTGGCGGTTCCGGAGATGACATAGCTAACATAACCTTGACCGGCACCCAAAACGGTAGTTTCACTTTTGATGGTGGTGGTAATAACGACACTGTGAATTTAATCGGTGGACACGCCAGTTACCAGGGCCAATACAATACCGATGTTCCTGTTTTTGGAACTGATCAATTTAGCTACACGCAAGGCGGCAATACTTACTCTGTAAATTACACAGGCGTAGAAACGGTTAGTGACGACCTGATAGCTGCCAGCCTAACTGTCAATGGTACGACTTTAGTTGATACTATCGAGTTAGACGCCAGCCAGTTTAACGTCAATGGGTTCACCTCAGTTGCTTACACAGGGAAAAATGAGTTGATCATTGATGGCCTGGCGGGCTCGGACAATATCAATCTTGTCGGAAATGTTAACCAAAGTGGTGGCAACCTGACTTTAATTGGTGAAACCATCGATTCTGGTGGCTTCCAAATAGCTGCCAACACTCTCACGCTGGAAAATGTCACTACTTTAGTCGGTACAGTTGACACCGACATCAGCCAATTAAATCTAATCAATGTCGTTGATAATGTTGTTATCGATGAAGCCGATGAAATCACTATCGAACAAATAGATAATCTAAGTGGCTCGCTAACCTTAACCAATGCAACCGGCAATATACTTGATGGCACCGCAATAGTCGCCATCGCCAATCTCGACATGACAGCCCTGGGAGGCGATATACTATTCGATAATGCAAATCAACTCGGCGGAGAATTATCTTTAAGTGCTTCGGGTGATATCACGTTTAACAACACTATCGATACATTATTTGGGGTCGTTGATGCGCAAAACCTAACCATCACCTCCGGCGGTACCATCACCCAAACTGGCGCATTCACGGTTGGTAATCTCACCACCCTGACGGCCTCCGGTCAGAACATTGACCTGAGTATGACCACCAATGACCTGAACCAGCTTACTATCGTGTCAGCGAGCAGCGCACTGATTGATAACGGTGCAAATAATTTAAGTCTCAACAGTCTGGTCGTCGACAATAATTTGGCCCTTAGCGCGCGCTCCGTCAGCGACAACAATGGTGATTCGCTAAATATCAGCAGTAGTTTACTGACCATGAGAACGGTGTCTGGGATAGGCACCGGGCCTAGCCCTTTAGATACTCAAGTCTCAACTATGGACGTTATTAATTCCGGTGGTGGCAATATCAGGTTTATCCAAACGGGTTCTGTAGAGTTTGTTGCCTTACAAAATGCGCTAAGTACTGGCACAATAGATTTTGTTTCAGACAGTGATCTTAATTTTAACCCCGGTAGTGTTGTAGCCAATCGAGATACGGGCACGTTATTCATGACTACTACCGGCGGCAGTTTCCTCGGGGTGGGTGCTTTCGATTTGACGAATGCCGATATAACCGCAAACACAGCAACTTTTATCGGACTTAGTGGGTCATTTGGCACACCTATAAGGCCTATTATCCTGGACGTGCCACAAACTGGTAGTGTGTTAATCGATACCCAAACAGTGAGTGCTGGCTTCTTTCCTGAGACTCCCACCGATTTGATTACCACTGGTATCGATATTAGTGTTCTTGGTGCTGTCTCAGCGATAGCCGGTGAACAACTAATCGAAATTGAGTCGTTAGGAGATATCGACCCAGCGATCTTTACAGGTCTGCGGCGTTATAGTCATGAAGACATAGCTATCCGTATGCCCCGCGATCAGTTATATGAAGATGAGCTGGAAGAGGGTGAAGAAGATCAACTGTAGTATGGCACGGCGAGAAATATTGTGCGGTAGGTTTAAGCAGATACCCAGGTTCGGGTTATTGAAAAAAAATCACACTTTTCTTTTTTATCTCCTCCTCATGTATCTCTGCTTGCCGCTGAACGCCCGCGCCGGTTTTTTCGAGATGCCAGAAATTACAGAAATGCCTCAGTTCGAACGTAAGTCGTTGCTCAAGGATCTGGATATACCCGGTGTAAGAGACCGAGACCCAGACCCGGACTCTGGCCCTCGTTTGAATATCGTAAAATTTAAACTAGAGGGCATAGTCGAATTTCCAGAGTTAGGTATCACCAAAGCTGATATCGATAAATTGATAGAGGAAATTCGGTTCGACTTAATGGATGAATTCAAAGTAGAGGAGTCTGGATTCACCCAATCGGAAATTGAGGAAGTGACTAAGCTTTTGGTTGAAATCGAAGAGGAAACCCTGGATCGACATGTTTCTGAACTAGAGGTACAGAAATTAATCTGGCTGGTTCGTGATCAACGGTCAAAGCGTGGCGTTACGCTAGGCCAGATAGAAACAGTTGCTGACAGGATTACTCAATTTTATCGTGAACGTGGTTTTATATTGGCTAAAGCCTATATACCCCAGCAGGAAGTGCGAGATGGTATTGTTACACTGACCTTGCTATTGGGCACGCTCGGCGAGATAGAGGTGCTTGATAGTGACTTGTATCGTGAAGAAACCTTAGCCTCTGTGTTCGACGACATGTTAGGCCAACCAGTGACCAATGCCGTAGTGGAGGAGAATTTGTATCTTATCAATGACTTTCCGGGCGTTATCTCTACTGGATTTTTTCAACCAGGCTCACAGGTGGGTGATACAAAACTGAATATAAATGTAGAGTCTGAAAATAGATATGATGCCAATATTCGATTAGATAACCATGGTTCAGAGCAGACGGGTGAGAATAGATTGTATGCTGAGATTTTCTGGCAGAATCCATTTTCCAATGCAGATCAGCTTCAGGTAGCGACGCTATACGCTTTTAATCCAGACAATACGACTTATTATCAGTTTCGCTACTCCACTCGACTATTTAGTCCCAGGTTTCATATTGGCTTCGGGGCGTCTAACAATGAATTCGTGTTGGGCCCGGGCAATTCTGAAACGATCAATAATCTTGGCATATTTGGAGAAACTATTCAGTCAGATGTTACGGCAACTTACAGTTTTAAACGAAGTAGGACAACCAGTTATTTTGGCGATCTTAAGTACGAAAATATCGAATCCCGTACACGATTGGGTGCTATAGGTGACGGTGATGACACGTCTCTAGATGATATCGTCGCGAATCTAACACTTATATTTAGGTTTGATGTATTAAATGAGGAGAGTAAAATTTTGCATCAGGGAGACGTGAGTCTTACTTCGGGCCAGTTTGATAAAGGGGCTGACCAGGGGCAGGATGAAGATTACAATATTTTAAAACTCGATTACTCGTTGCTTACCTTCTGGAAAATCCCTTATTTCGATTCAAACTCGCGCATTATCTACCGCTATTCTATGCAATACGCGAGTTCCAGCTTATCTTCAATCAATCAGTATTCTCTGGCCGGGCCATCAAAGGTTCGAGGCTACGAGACAAATCAATATTCAGCCGATAACGCGGTATATACTGGCGTAGACTGGATTTTCGACTCGCCTCAGATATTTGACCTGGTTATAGGGGATAGTAATTTAAGGAAAATGCTAAAGCCGTTTGTATTTCTTGATGTCGCCTGGAGGGAGGTAGTGACGTTAGTCGGCGATGCAAAAAACGAAACAGGTCAGTTAATCGGTGCGGGTTTCGGTTTACAATTCTCACCTAATAACCAGGTTAACGGGAATCTACAATTTGCTTTTCCATTGGAGGAAAAGTTCAGTGTTGCAGATATTACTGTCCCGGATAATGATTTCAAGCTAGTATTTGATCTTCAATACAGTTTTAAATAGTCCTTGTAAGAAGTTTAAATTTGTAATATCGGTTCTCTGATAGACTTTTACGAAATAACTTTTGAGGTTCTGATATTCCAGGTATACCTTAATATCGGGCCCTAAAAAAAGTATCGATTATTAACATTGTTTCCAGATAAATAATCGATTATTATTCATCAACGTTAACAAAATAAGGAAGTGTCAATGGCTATCTACTTAGAATACGATGGTATAAAAGGTAACGTAACCGCAGAAGGTTATACAGACCACATCGCAGTGCAATCAGTTCAGTTTGGTATCGCTCGAGGTATTTCGATGGAAGCTGGAAACCTCTCAAATCGAGAATCAACCCGCCCCAGTTTAAGCGAAGTCACTCTAACAAAGGTAGCCGACAATTCCGTTACCGCTATCTTTAAAGAAGCGGTTACCGGCAGCGCAGGCAAAAAAGTCGTCATAAAGTTTGTGCGAACTGGTGCTGATAAAGTGCAGGAATACATGGATTACACGCTGGAAAACTGCCTGGTTAGTGGCTATTCCATTTCTGCCGATTCTGAAAGCGAGCCATTAGAGCAAATTACTTTAAGCTATGCCAAGATCATGATTAATTACAGCGATTTTGACAAGACCAATAAGTCGGGTAACCCGCAACGTGTTGGTTACGACTTAGAGACAGCGAAACCGTTATAGCCAGTCCGGGGCATTTCGGTTCCGGATATTTTCTTTCGTAATGACGAATGACCTGAGTCTCTAATCAGTTCGACAAATCCTGCCGGAGTATGTCGCGGCAGATATCGTTGCCGATAAATTACTACACCCGGCAAGCGAAAACGGAAGAGGTGCTTAAAGGTACATTCTAATGGCGCTCACTCAAGACGACCGATTATTATCTATTTCCTCGCCACTGGGAAAAGACGAACTGTTGCTTGCGGGTTTTGAAGGGACCGAGTCACTATCGGGCCTCTTCGAATTCAAAGTAGATGTCCTGTCTAAAAACCATACTCTGTCGCCCGAAGAACTAATCGGTAAAACGGTAACTTTAACCGTCCATAACGACCAGATGAGAACCTTTAATGGTTACATTAGTCAGTTCGTTTATGGCGAAGTAAAGGCAGATAATCTTCGCGTCTATCAATTGACCATGGTGCCCTGGCTATGGTTTTTATCTAAAAATAGCAATCACCGTATCTTTCAAGATAAGTCGACCAAAGAAATTATTGAACAACTGTTTCAAGATGCCGGTTTTACCGACTACGATTATAAGGCGGCTGGTAATCCATCGGTACGAGAATATTGTGTGCAGTATAACGAAAGCGATTTCGATTTCGTTTCACGATTGCTCGAAGAAGATGGCATCACCTATTTTTTCGTGCAGGATAATGACAAGCATGTACTGCATATCGTCGATGCTCAAAATGCTTATGAGTCATGCGAGGAAACTGACCTGGGGTACTCCAAGGGAAGTCAGCCGAATACGCAGATTAATCGATGGCAACACCTTTATGAATTTCATAAAGGAATGTGGTCGCTGAATGATTATGATTTTGTCTTCCCGACCAAGTCGCAACTGAAAAGCACTGCTTCGACCAGTAATTTTGCCAATATTAAAAATTACGAACACTACGAATATACCCCATATCATGACTTTGCTGGTATCGGCGATTTAACTAAAAAGCGTATCGAGGCAGAAGAGGCGCCAGCGGATACCATCGAAGGTTCCAGCGACTGTAGTAGTTTTTATGCCGGTGGTAAATTTAATCTGAAAAAGCACGCGGTTAAAGAGGAGCAGGGCGAGTACATCATCACCTCCATCAGACATAAGGCCATGGACGATAGCTATCTCTCTGGCAATGAGAGTAAATCCGAATATAGCAATGATTTCGTCTGTATTCCGGAGAAGGTACATTATCGTCCTACTTTGCTGCGCAAAAAACCCAGGATGCAGGGACCTCAGTCCGCCACTGTCGTAGATGATAAATTTGACCCGCACCAGTATGGGCGTATCAAAGTTCAGTTCCCCTGGGACAGAGAGAAAAACAGCAGCTGTTATATACGGGTAATGCAGCCATGGGCTGGTCGTGGCTGGGGTACTCTGTTTATTCCAATGATTGATATGGAAGTTGTGGTTAATTTCTTCGATGGTGATCCAGACCGGCCTATAATTACCGGCTCGGTCTATAACGGTGATAATAAGCCACCGTTCGATTCAAGGACCCAGAGCGGAATTAAGACGGTCAATTCCAACGAACTCCGATTTGACGATAATAATGACTCCGAGCAAATTTATCTGCACGCCGAAAAGAATTTAGACACCCAGGTTGAAAATAATGAAACGCTAACCGTAGAAGCCGATAGGACTAAAACCATTGGCAACAACGAATCTTCAACCATCGGTAAGAATCGTGATAAGAGTGTTGGCGAAGACCAAACCGAGTCGATTGGTCAAAATAAAACGATTGATGTTGGCAACAATCATAGTGAAATGATTGGTAAGGATAAAACGCTAGATGTAGGAGATGACCATACCGAATCAATCGGCGGGAATATGTCGATCACCGTAGGCAATGATTTAACCGAAAATGTCGGTAAGAAAATTAATATCGACGCGGGCGACCAGATCGTTCTTAAAACCGGATCGGCGTCCATCACCATGAAAAGTAATGGTGACATAACGATTAAAGGTAAAAATATTACAGTTCAGGGATCCGGAAAGATTGATGTGAAGGCATCCAGTAGCGTGGTGATCAAAGGCAGCAAGGTTTCTACCAATTAGATATTTATGGATTATCCCAAAGACAAACTAGTCGAGGAACTTGTCCTCCAGCCTGAGACTGAACTCGCCGCGGGAGAGGTTGTCATTGGTCAATTAGAAGGGCTATCTAGCGCCGGCGAGCCATTGGTTAATTTTTCGCAAAATCTCGCTGGCGAAGCTATTCCGGCGATGTCGACATTACCTGTAAACCTGGGACATGCTGGGCGCCAGGTCGCGCTACTATTTACGCAGGGAGATTTAAGAAACCCGCTTATTATTGGCCTAATCCACAGTCCACTGCAAAGTTTGATCGATGGTTTTCAAATAGAGCCAGCTTCAGGTGAAATCGATCAACAGCCCACCAGCGAGTCCGAAACAGTCAATCCAGGTACAGATATTAATGCCACTATAGATGGCAAACGAGTTGTATTAGAGGGCCGTGAAGAAGTCGTATTGAAATGTGGCGAAGCCAGTATTACGTTGACCAAAGCCGGTAAAATATTAATCCGGGGTAAATATATTCTCAATCGCTCGACCGGTGTCAATCGAATTCTGGGTGGTTCGGTTCAGGTTAATTGAACATTACTGCTGATGCGCAATTATGCTTCAACTGAATAACAAAACTCCGTTTGCGGCTTCAATGGCTTTGTTTCCCAATCAACAGGGTATCGATACTTTATATGTCATGGTTAGGTCGAGTTTTAATATCGGGCCGCAATGGACTCTGGTCGATGAGCAGTTGCCACCTGTCGAAGCAGATGTTTATTGGGGCGAGCCGGAAAGTTCCAGCCTTCAGTTTGCCTCTGACTACCACATAGGTAAACCAACAACTGATATCGTGATGACGGGCCTCTCCTGTACACCAGGTAAGGAAACTGTCAAACAACTTGATGTCAGTCTGGCGGTAGGTCACTTAAAAAAAACGGTTAGGGTGTATGGTGATCGACAATGGTTTGATGGTCGAGTTAGCGATCCTGAGCCATTCCAAACAATGCTGCTGGTATACGAAAAAGCATTTGGTGGACTGTACTTAAATGAAGGTAAAGTTGATTCGGCAGAAGAGCGTAATCCGATAGGTTGTGGATATGCCGGTGGCCGCAGTACTAAAGAGATGAATGGCGTACCTTTACCAAACCTTGAGGATCCAGGGCAGTTAATTAGCGACCCTGGTGATGCACCAACGCCTGCCTGCTTCGGTTACTGTTCTCCCGCATGGCAACCAAGGGCTAGTTTTGCCGGAACCTACAACGAACAGTGGCAAACACATCGCGCGCCTTATCTACCCGACGACTTCGACAATCGTTTTTTAAATATGGCACACCCCGATTTGATTTATCCGGAATATTTGCAAGGCGGCGAATCCGTTTCTATTTCTGGCATGCATCCCAACGGAGATCTGCATTTCGATTTACCCAGGCTGCGATTATCATCCGAGTTTAAATTTGCCAGCCGCACCGATAGCGAATCATTTAATCTGGAAACGTTACATTTAGAACCAAATTTGTTACAACTAAGTATGGTTTGGCGGGCGGCTTATCCCTGCGATAAAAAAGCCCTGAAAATCGAAGAAATAATAGTCAGCTTGAAACATTAAGTCTAATTTCGTATGACAGCAAAAAGGAAATAGTAATGGCTCAATCAACATTTGCAAATTCCAGAGGTATTGCACACAAGGGTAGTGGCGGCGTTAGCATTGTGTTCCCAGATATTTGCAAGACACCAGTTCCTAGTGCTTCCCCGATACCTATACCATATCCCAATATCGGAAAAGCGTCCGATACTAGTAAAGGCCCGAAGGCGGTTAAAACAGATGGCGAAATGCCGATGGTAAAAGGCGCGAAGTACTCCATGAGCACCGGCGATGAACCTGGCTCCGTCGGTGGAATTATCAGTGGTAAAACAAAAGGCGAATGCGAATTTATGATGTACTCCTTCGATGTAAAATTCGAAGGTAAGAACGTATGCCGCATGGGTGATCCCTTGTTCCACAATAAGAAAAATATCATGGGTTGATTGCCTGCCGATTTCTAAATGAATACAGCGACTTCAACTCCACAAAACATCATCAGAGCCTATGGTGAAATATTCGAGCAATTTGCAGATAACGCTTCTTTTTTGTGGCTATTACGTTCTATTGCTGTGGAACAACCGCACTATTCGAAAGAGGACATCCAGGAACTTGAGCAACGTATTGATGCTCAACTCGATGGTTTGATGACATCGATCGAACAAAGCTGGCCAGTTTGCCTGGAAGCACTCGAATTACAGGAACCCGGTGAAACTTTTACCGCCGCAATTTTGGCCTTTCGCAGCCACGATGTGAAAAAAATTCAAGCGGCAATAGAAGCTGGGCTAGTTAATGAAGAAACCGAAAAGGGTTTAATATCGGCACTCGGATGGCTAACCGTAAAACTGGTTCAAAGTTGGGTAGAAAAGTTTTTAAGCAGCAAAGACCTGAATCATAAATATCTGGCGGTAGCGGCTTGTAGTGTACGGCGTCAAAATCCTGGAGAAGCTTTAACGCGAGTTCTTGACCGCGACGATTGCAGGCAACACGAGAAGCTTTATTGTCGAGCGCTACGATTAATCGGTGAAATCCGGCGACAGGACTTAATGCCGTATCTCAATGCAGCGATGGATTCCGAGCAGGCTGATATTTGTTTCTGGTCAAACTGGTCCGGGATATTATTGGGCAATCGAAGTGCGGTCGAAAACTTAAAGCGCTTTGTTATCACCGAAAATCAACATCAGCAAAAAGCGATCAATATTGCATTTAGAGTTTTACCCATAGAGCAGGGCAGGCAGTGGATTGCAGAATTAGGTAAAGACAATGATCAATCTCGCGCGGTCATAAAGGCTACTGGAGTGTTGGGTGACCCGCATGCGGTAAACTGGCTGATATCAAAAATGGAGTTGCCTGCTGATTCCCGCCTGGCTGCTGAATCGTTTACCAACATTACCGGTATCGATCTTGAGCAAAACGAATTAATTAATAGTAACCCAGAGTCGCTGCCATCTTATCCAAATGATGATTCAGACGATGACGATATCAGTCTCGATGAAGACGAGAATTTGCCCTGGCCAGATGTTGAAAAGATAAAAACCATCTGGATAAATCACGGTCGTAATTTCATTGCCGGGCAACGTTATTTTATGGGAAGAAGTGTTGAGCCAGAATTGTTAAATAATAAATTGCTAACCGCAAAACAACGCCAGAGACATGCGGCCGCTCTGGAACTGGCACTCATCGATTCTAATATGCCGCTGCAAAATACGCGTGCAAAGGTGACTAGCTATGAGTGATAAGCAGGTCGCCTATATTGCAGGCATGGGCATGGTTACGCCGGTTGGGGCTAATGTTGAGATGACGGCTGCTGCGGTTAAGGCTGGGATTAGTGGGTATGGGGTTTCGGATTATAGCACTCAAGCTGGAGAATCGATTACTATGGCAAGAGTGCCTGACCAAATCTTTGCTGAGTTTACGGGAGAAATTGATGAAGGTGACCGATTCAATCCGCGCCATGATCGTGTTACTAAAATGGCAATCCTGGCAATGAATGAAGCCTGTTCTCAGCAAGTAAGCGACCAGGCTATTCCATTATTGTTGGCCATGCCAGAAGAAACAGCGGATGATGAAGGGTTAAGCTCCCTCGTCGAAAACGTTAGCAATAACAACAAACCCTGGGTATCTCCGGAGCTAAGCCGTAGTTTCTATTCCGGTCGTGCAGGAGGTATAGAAGCCATCGATTTTGCTTTTAGGTATCTCCACGACACACAGCACTCTTTTATATTGATTGGTGGTAGCGACTCCTATGAAGACTCTTCTAGATTGATACCTCTTGATAGTATGGAGAGATTACAAACCGAAACCTCCTTAAATGCCTTTGTACCCGGGGAGGCAGCAAGTTTTTTACTGCTTACACCAGATATTAATTTGGCAAGGCAACACAATGGACATGTTATAGCATTGCTACAGCCCGCAATTTCAGAAGAAAAAGGCCATTTATTCAGTAAAGAACCCTACCGTGGCGATGGTTTAGATCTGGCTTTTAAAGCATCACTAATTAACCAACCTGAACAAGGTATCCACAGTGTTTTTAGCAGCATGAACGGTGAAACCCATTGGGCAAAGGAATACGGTGTGGCTTTTGCGCGAAATAGTAAATCGTTTAGAGACTCGGTTAGCCTCGAACATCCGGCGGAATATTATGGAGATATTGGTTCTGCGACAGCAACAAGTTTAATTGCCCTGGCAGCGGAAGACTTATTTAAAAATGACGAGGCCCAGGCGCATCTAGTTTATAGCTCGTCGGATGCTGCAAAACGTGGTGCAATTGTATTAAATAAAGTCGAGTACAGCCAATGATCAATCTACACGACAGGAATTCATAGAGGAATAAGAATGTCTCAAATTGGAGAAGCAATATTTAATTTTTTCTTTGCCGAAGAGCCAAAGCAAGAGGTTACTAAGGAGAAATTAAAAATTCGCTTCTCGCTTTTCTTTGATGGCACATTAAATAATAACACCAATATTGAGGAGCGTGAAAAGGCTGAAATGGGCATAGCTTCCGAGTCTTACAAAAAGCGGGGTGATGGCGGTTCAAATAGCTATGATAATGGCCGTACCAATATCGCCATTATGGAATCGGATGTCCCTATTACAAAAGGTAAAAATGGCTATGACTACAGTTTCAAAGTGTATATCGAAGGACAGGGCACTTTTAACCTGGAAGGTGACAGCTTGTTGGGTTACTCAATGGGTGCTCTAGGATCGGGCGTGTCCAGCAGGGCAAAGAAGGGAATTCGAAAGGCTCTCGAAATGGTAATGGAATTTCTAAAAAAATATCCACCAGAAGAATTTGAAATCGAAAAATTAGATGTAGATGTTTTCGGTTTTAGCCGCGGTGCTGCTACAGCGCGCTATAGTATTTTTTTGATGACCGATGATATCCTCTCTGATGAAATGAGAATACCCTTATATCGAAGATTGGTATTGGCTGGTTATGAAGAAACGACAGCAAAAAATGTTGAAATCAAATTTGCCGGACTCTATGACACTGTCGTGTCGGTTAACGGCAGTCAGTATAACCACTGGTCAGACAATAAATTATATCAGCGAGCTGTGGCACTCGCTACTAAATCTGTGCATCTGGCGGCCGCAGAAGAACACCGACTAGACTTCCCGCTCCACACCATTAAAAGTGCAAAGGATGAAGGTAAAGGTGAAGAATACTATTTGCCGGGTGTGCATTCTGATGTTGGTGGGAGCTACAATCTGGCCAATCTCGCGCTACTAGATAAGCAAAAAAATGAGCCAGCCACGATAAAGATAGTACTCGAAGCTGGATCCTATCGAAAAATGCAAGCGCGGAGAGATGTGTTGATTAAGTCGGAAAGTTTTACTGCTGAACAATTGGAAATTGAAGTAACAGCTAAAGGTGGCCGAGTACCCAGACCCAGTAAGGGTAAGCTAATAGAGTTGCGTGCACTAGACACAAGGGAATTTATGCGCTCTAGCAGTGAAGTGGATCTTGTCGTCAGTGATGGATATAGCGACCAGATAAACAGCGATAAAGAATGGCTAATAGGCCAGGGCTGGTATGAACCTGGTGAACTCGCTATTAATATTACAGGTGTCGGCATGCATGGTTACGCGTTTATCGGTGACCTGGTGGCCAATCGAAGAAATATTAAAAGTGCATACAGCAATATACCGCTCAAGTTAATGGCGACGTTTGCCAGAGATAATGAAATCGAAATTAATCCCAAGCTTGAAGATATTGCCAATATTATTCTCAATGAAGAACCGGATTTAATAGAGCTGGAAGCAGAAATTGAAGACTATGTAGGGTCTAAGGGGAACAGTTCAAAGCCAGAAGACTGGATCGAGAATGAGAATCTCAAAAAAATTCGCCATGATCATTTACACATGTCCGCGAAAGTGAAAATGGGTTATTACCCTCGTTTTAAAAAGGGTGATCGCCGAAGGTATTACTATGATGGATAAGTTTAGATTATCCGTCTGTTTAATCGCTATTCTTATTTTTTTAACCAGTTGCGAGGATGCAATGAACAAAGCGACAGAATTCGATTGGCATGCTACGGAAAGTGCTCCCGAAGGCTATCCCATGGAAATTAGGCGGGGTACCTTTTATTACAAAGGGGAGGATCACGGGTTATATATACCCAGTGGTGGGACATTGTATGCCGGTTGGGGACAGATGAACTCAATGCATGTCACCGGATCAGATAAAAAGCCTCTGCCTGATCGGGTCGAAGTCACTTTTTTTTCTTACGCGGAGAAGCAGTTTTATAAAGGCAAATTTGATTTGCCTTATGACCAGATAGTGACGCTGTTTCAAGAAGCCAACAAAGAGGAGCCCGACCAGCCATATTACAATGGTATTATGGTAGGGGTCGCTCCAGGTGGCGTTGTGTCAGTATGGCTTAAAGGTTGGCGCATTAAAGAAATTTTTTTCGGTCAGGCAGATAAAAAGGACATAGATCCCGCCGACGGTTTTGGTCTACCTTTTAAGTCCAAAGCAGAAAGTGATGCTTACCTGGAAAAGCAATTAGTGAATGTTCTAGAACCAGAAGAATTAGATGCACTGAAAAAAAACGGCGTTCCCTTTGGTACCTGGGCGCGTTATCGTAATTTATATCGATGGGCACCTACCTACAAAGATGCCAAAAATCCAACCAAGAAGGAAATATACGTCGATTATCTTAATGGCGAATTAAATATAGTCCCAACAATTTTCACCGAAGATATGGCTAACACTCCTCGGCCATTACCGCGTGAACTGAAATTTTCAGTAGATATGGGTAATCAAAGGATTCTCTACATAATCCGCTTTGATGAATTTGAACTCATGGACGCGTTCGAAAAACTTAGCGCTAGTGGCGAAAAAGTATATATCGAGTTCGATGCACAGGTGCCTAGGCATTTAATGAAAATTAGGGTGCATAACGACAAGGAATCGATTGAATTAAAGAAGACGTATATTAAAGAATAAAAAGGAGTGGTGATATTAATAAGTATGAATTTGTGCCCAGGAGAGGACTTTAATAGGCGGGGTAACTTATTGAAAAATAATAATAAATTCATAATTTTAAAATGGCATGTTACATGCTGTGTTTCATCAATAATTAGTCATTTTTTAGCAAATCTGAACCACCGGTTCCAGTCCCGTAATTTTTTATCTCTTGGGTCTTTATTAATATATGCTTGGGATTTATAAAAATAATATTTGTCGTAATGAAAACGCGATCTATTCAGGTATTGTCAAGAATCTAGAGTCATTCGTTTATTGTTAGAATCAATTGCTGTCGAAAGTTATCAGCAATAATAGCTACGATTAGTAGAACGCCTATAACCACCATTTGCAGGTAGGAATTGATACGCAATAGATTCATGCCATTTTGAATCAGGATAATAAAAATTGCGCCGAGTACGACATTGGACAGGCGACCTACGCCGCCAAACAGGCTTACGCCGCCAATGGCGCAGGCGGCGATTGAGAGCAGGGGGTAGTTAGCACCGATGTTTGATTCGCCGCTTTCAAGCCGGGCTGTCAGTAACAGGGCGGCGATACCGGTGATTGCCGATGAGAGTATATAAGCACAGATTAGATAAAATCGTGTATTGATTCCAGAAAGCCCGGCAGCTCTTATATTACCGCCGATGGCATAGAGATATCGGCCCATCGGTGTCCAGTTAATAAAGACATAAATGATGCTAACGCAAACTGCGGTGATCCAGACTGGCACTGGGATTCCGGCCATTTGCCCATAGCCAAATACGTTTGCAAACACATCGGGTACGCCGTAGATAGGTGTTCCACCTGTTATCGTCAGGGCAAGGCCGAATACAATAGAGGAGACGGCGAGGGTCATTACGAAAGGTGGGACACGAAAAATAGCAACGCCTATACCATTGATTGCACCTATACTCATGCTCGCCGCCAGACCTGCCAGGCAGCCGATAAAAACAGACTCCCATCCCGTGCCGTAACCAGACCAGAGGGATACCATGGTCATTGAAGAGATAACCGAAGTCATCGCCAGCATGACGCCGACTGATAAATCGAGGCCCGCAGTTAACATAACGATCATCTGTGCCATGGCAACTAGTATTAAATAAGTAGACTGACGAGAAATACCAAACAGGTTTCTTTCTGTGAGGAAGTTTTCGTTGGTAAGGCTGAAACTGATTATCGCGATACACAAAAACCAGGGTAATACACCGCCTTTGATAAATAGTATCGAGGCAGTACGTTTAATTTTTGCGATAATCGAGTATGCATCGGTCTTGCCAGATGGTTTATAAGATTCGTCGTTCATGCTTCTACGGTAGGTTAGTCGAGAAAATGGTTTAATATGGTCTGCTCACTCAATTCTTCCAGAGCAAGTTCGGTTTTTAGTTTGCCACGATGCAGGACATAAGCTCTATGGGTTAAGTTTACAATTTCAGCCAGATCCGACGAAATAAGTAAGACTCCCGCACCTGCTTCGCAAACTTCTTGAATTAGCTGGTAAATCTCAACACGAGCACCGATATCGATGCCGACTGTAGGCTGATCCAGAATAAACAATTTAACGTCACGCACCAGGCTTTTGGCAACCAGTACCTTCTGCTGATTGCCACCGGATAAATGCTCTAGCGGGTTTTCAATATTGGAAGAGTTTAGTCCCAGTCGTTGTGCCACTTCTCCGACAATATCAATTTCGCTCTTTCGATGTAGTAGAAAGCCGCTGGAAAATTTCGGTAATTTTAACGACGACAGGGAAATATTTTCACGCACGTTTTGCATCATGATGAGACCCTCGAGTCGTCTGTCTGAGGGCAGGTATAGCATGCCCCGATCCAGCATTGCACGCGGGTTTATTTCGTTAATACGTTTTTTGCTATCAAAAACTATGTCGTCAAGATAGGAAATTGAACCGGATTGAATTTGATTTAAGCCGAAACTGGCGCGCCCTAATTCTGATTTCCCAGAACCGACCAGGCCAGCGACGCCGACGATTTCTCCGGCGCGAACATTAATAGAAACATCCTGAACACTTTGATTAGCCAGCGTCAGATTTTCTATATTGAATATCGATCGCCCCGGGCGTATGTTGATATCTGGGAATACCTGATTGATATGCCGACCAACGGTTAACTCGACCAGCTTTTCTTCACTCGTTTCTGAAACGGAAACGGTTGAGACATATTTGCCATCACGCAAGATGGTTATGCGATCACCGATTCGATAAATTTCATTAGTCCGGTGCGTGATATAAATGATACCAATACCTTCTTCCTTCAATATTTCGATCATCGCAAATAACCGATCAGTTTCCTGCTCGGTTAGTGACGCGGTTGGTTCGTCGAGAATCATGATGGATGGTTTGGTGCGAAAGGCTTTGGCAATCTCAACCATTTGCTGCTCTGCTCGTGTCAGATGCATTACTTTTTTTGCTGGGGGCAAATTAAACCCAAGCCGATCCAGAGTTTCGCAGGCGCGTTTATGCAAATGAGCCTTTTTGATAAAGGGGCCCAGGACTTCTTCGGAACCCAAAAACAGGTTTTCTTCTACTGTGAGCTGGGGTATTAAAGAAAACTCCTGGAATACCGCACTGATGCCGAGTTCGCGGGCATGGTGAACCGAATGAATTCTGAGCTCTTCACCATTTAGAAATATCTTCCCGGACGAAGGATGAATAACACCCGCAACGATTTGAATCAGGGTCGATTTCCCGGCACCGTTTTCGCCAAACAGGACATGCACTTCACAAGGCTGCACGTCGAGACTAACCTGATCCAGCGCGAGTGTTCCAGGATATTGCATGGAGATGTTTTCGAGCTTTAGTAAGGGGCCCGGTTGGGTCGATAGCATTTCAGAGGGCTGAGTGCTTTTGAATGACTGTACTGGTGACTCAGAAGTATTGGCTGGTTGTATTTTCATTTTTTTACAACGGTGCTAGTCGACCGAAAATACGGGTATCCAGCTTTTAGGTGCGAGTGTTGTCGATGTATCAAAATCACTCACTGTTTCTGGGGTGACGATGATTCGTTCGGGTTGCGCATGCTCGGCAAGATGGCTGTTATTGTTGAACTCCGGCCTGCCACCGGTAGCCATCTTCTTGCCTTCCAGTAATCTCACTGCCTGATCGATCGCGATTCGAGCCTGGGTAATCATTTGATCGGATGGTGCCATGGCTACCGAACCCCGCTTTAGAAAAATATGCATTCCCGGTGTGTAGTAATATGCGACCAGTTTGATTTGTTTTTCAAGTTGCCTTTCGCGTACCGAGCCGACGGCAGCCTCTATCGTGGTAGCGGTACCAATAATGTAGTCAAGTTCAACATTCTCACCTGAGGTGAATGTCTGCAAAATATTTTCTACCAGCTCCAGTTGAACCGCCTTACCCGTATCCCCCCAGCGTGTTTCGAGTATTTCCACTGAAGTTCCCTCTACTGCCGCCCGGCATCCTTTGTTACCGGAGACCGCCCAGCCCGCACCCGGAGGACCGGGAAACCAGACAGCCTTGACCTTGTCGCCACCCACCGGGTGTCGGTCTGCTACCCATTTGCAGGAAATGTATCCCATGTTGTAAAAGCTTTGTAAGGAATAGGCATCTACAGCGGTGTTGACGTCGGTGATAATGA
Organism: Gammaproteobacteria bacterium; assembly: GCA_030595795.1. GTDB lineage: Bacteria > Pseudomonadota > Gammaproteobacteria. Next base: position 3,096 of record JAUVCH010000009.1, on the reverse strand, counting down.
CAATCACCGGGATACCTGCCGCGCGGATAACGTCGATTTGTTTGGCGTTGCCATCGCTTGATATCGGAGCGATTACAAGTGCCTCGGCACCATTAGCGATGCAGTCCTCCACCTGATTCAACTGTTTCTCAAGATTGGTATAACCGCCAGCTTCAACCAGAGTGATTTTTTGTCCGAGGCGTTCACCTTCTGTTATGACACCGTAGGCGACACCGGCAAAATACGAATCCTTCATGTGCGGAAATGATACACAGATATGGTGTTTTTGTTCGACCTTATCAGGACTTAACGGGATATAATCTACAAGGTCTAACTTCTCCGACTCGTTGCGATGATCCGACCAGCAGGCTGTTTCGCCACTCGTACAGGCAGGGTTGATGACATTGATTTTGGCGGGCCACCAGTTATTTACTTCGGCCAGCGTGGATGATGGTAGGGCCAGAAAGGAGAGAGAAAATAATAGAAAACAAATGCCATCAACCCATGTAATAGATCGTCGATAGTTGTTTCTTTTAAGATATATCCTACATTTCATACAGAACAGCACCAAATTCATCTTCTTTATGTTAGCCACAATTGCGAACTAGCTATAAGAGTCTGTAAACTACCCTGTATTAGGACTAATGCTTCCGATTGTTACACAAGAAACGGTTGCAAGCACGCCTATCCGTAATGTCTGCCCGGAATATCTCTTTTCAATTTACCAGGAATTAAAACTATTTAATGTCAAATTTAATGGGTGAATCGACAGCTAAACCATCCAGATTGCGGATTGTCATTGCCGACGATCATGCGCTGGTAAGGGGCGGATTAGCCTTGTTGATCGATATGGCTTCTCCCGGCGCCGAGGTGCTTCAGGCCAATAATCACGCGCAGGTGATGACATTTCTAGAGCAAATTGAATCGGTTGATCTGTTATTGCTAGATCTGATGATGCCCGGCATGCAGGGTGAGACGGATATTAAAGCGATCAGTCAGGCATGGCCCGAAATCCCCATCATCATAGTTTCTGTCAAAGAAGATATGAACTCGATTCGAGGCTCTCTCGCAGCGGGTGCCATGGGTTACATCCCAAAGACGTCATCACCGGATGTTACCGTGAGTGCGATTCAACTGGTACTTGCTGGCGGTGTTTATGTCCCCCCACATGTGTTATTACTGGGCGATAGTGACTCAAATGTAGCCCGTGAGGATAAAAGTAAAATAGAGAATAATTTCGGCTTAACACAGAGACAGGTTGAAGTACTGGAGTTCATCGCTGAGGGTAAATCTAACCAGGCCATCGGCAGTGAATTAGGTTTAACCACTGGAACCATAAAAATGCACGTTTCGGCAATTTTTAAAAGGCTAAGAGTCTCTAGCCGAACCGAGGCAGCGATGAAGTATACCGAGCTGAAGAGGGATATTAATACCGTAATTTAAAATAACCAGGATTTAGAAATGGCATCAAACAGGCCTAAGGCCGAGGCTGTGCTACAGGTTGAAAACGATCGCGTCATAATTACAGAATGGCGATTTGCCCCGGGCGCAGAAACCGGCTGGCATAAGCATGGTTATGATTATATCGTCGTCCCCGGCATGAAAGGCAGTCTCCTGCTCGAAACAACAGAAGGTGAAAATATCGCAGAGCTTGATGCTGGCCAATCTTATTTCAGACCGGCCGGAGTGGAGCATAATGTGGTCAATGCCAATGATCATGCGTTTTCTTTTGTTGAGATTGAGTTGAAGTAAGGGGTAGGTCAGGCCTGATGTAATAGCTGGTATCTAATTTTACAGGCAGTGTCAGATTTGATAGAAGATGATCGACTGCTTTCACCAGTAGCGGTCGTTTGAAGGAGGTCGATAATAACCTGTCGATAGGCTCAATACGGCCAGTTTCAGACGCCCGCAAATATGAAAAGCCCGGTATAGTGGCGAGCTTAATCTAGGCTTGAAAATAGATCTGTCTCCTTTTTACAGGGGAGTCAGCGGAACTCGACCGTATGCGTTTCTCGCTCTAGTTCGGGCTGAGCTGTTCGAAATGCGTCAATGTCACTGAAACGCTGCCGATGCCAGCGAAGCGGCCTTCAAGTACATCACCAGGCGCCACCGCAATGAGCCCAGTGCACGTTCCAGTACTGACCACACTCCCGGCCGGCAACGCTTCGCCGCGTTGACGAAGATGGTTGGCAAGCCATACCAGTACATTGAACGGATCGCGCAATGCCCTGGCACCGTTGCCTTCGGCTCGACGTACCCCGTTGACATAGAGTTCGCAGGTAGTACCGGCAAGGTCAAGTTTGGCCGCAAGCAATACCTCCTTCCCCGCTGCGAAAGCGATGTTTGCACCACCTCCGCATTGACCAACGCTTGCCCTGCGCCGGATAGCCCGGATTCGAAGCGGCTGCCCACGATCTCCAGCGCGGGCATCACACCGCTTACTGCCGTGCGCAAATCATCATAGGTATACGGTTCAGTCCGCGGCTCGAGCGTGCGGCCGAAACGCACAGCAAACTCAACTTCAATGAAAACATCGTGCGCAGGACTGACCGGAATCTCAGCACCATCCTCATAGCAATAGCGCTCGAGTAATGCGCCCGACCCCGGCTCGTCAGTACCTAGCCGCGCCTGCGCCTCTTTGCTGGTTGAGCCCACCTTCCAACCAATCTGTCGCGAACCCAGTAACTCACGCACGCGATGCTGCACCGAATAAGCATCAGCACTTGACAGGCCTTCAGTCGGGGCGGCAATCGCAAACCCGCCTATGCGCGCTTCTGCGAGCGTCCTTGCAAGGATCTCGTTCGCCAATGTCTCACGTGTCTCAGGTTCTGAACTCATCAGCGAATCAACCCTTCAATGTAGCTATCTGGCATACCAACACTCGCATAGTGTGCACGGCAAGCATCAAGGCGCTTGAAACCATCGACGTAATCCGTCACGTCACCTTGCGCGTCCACTGTCATCAACGACCCAAAGTTGCGTTTGGATAGCATATACACTCCTTTCCCCAAAGTCTAAATGTATCAAAGACCCCGAAATACTGCCCCCGCCACACTTGGGGCAGGTTTCTATGTCGATTTTGAACACCCGCTTCAGGCGCTGCTCTTAGACCATCGT
>JAUVCH010000163.1 GCA_030595795.1 Gammaproteobacteria bacterium | reverse complement strand
GTCCGAGTTGGCGAATGACACGACGCGTTCTAACGCAGAAGGGGCATAGCTGAAATTGATAAAGCGCCATGTTTAAAGTGGTTGCGTCGAGTTCCTGTCTTTTTTCTGGCGCGATGTCAGCTACCTCTGGCCGGGTTATCCAGTCGATAAGAACGATAATTTGACCGAGTGGCCAGCGAATCAGGCGGAAAAAATATTTCATGATATTTCTTTTACTCTATACAACTTAAGGTTATTTAATAGCGCGAAACAGGCCCCAACGATGGTCGCCTGATCTAGCCCGTTGAAGTTTACCAGACCAACTTTGTTGAAGCTTGTCCCGAATCATCTGATCAAGATCTAAATGCTGGATTTTATCTAAATCTTTGAGCAATATGTCGATAAATCGTTCGCTTAGGTCTTCATACCGTACCCGAGTAAAGCCTGCTTCTTCGAGGAGTGCCGCGTATCCCGGTAATGTATGCAGAGAGTACCCTCTATTCTCGACATAATCGGCAAACGCTTCGTTCCAGGGTTTCTCTCCGCAGCAGTAATCGGTGAAGAGTAATTCACCGCCTGTTTTCAACGCGCTATGAAGTACAGTAAACAAACGTGATTTATCACTAATATGTAAAAACACATCGCGGCTATAAATAGCATCGTAATGTTGGGGTCGATCCAGCTCCAGGCAATCTCCGTGTGTTATTTTTATGCTATCCGATAGGTCATATTGCTCGCATTTTTGCACAGCTATCGACAACATATTTTTGGACAAATCGATGCCTTCCGCAAGCAAGTCGAATTCACGAGCCATGACAAAGCAGCTACCACCCAGTCCGCATCCAACATCGAGCACCCTCGACCCGGGGGCGAGCTGCATTTGCTCAATCAACTCGGTCGCCATGACCTGCCCACCGGGACTGGCAAAATTCTCGCCAAATACCGCTTCGTATTGACGAATCGAGTCCACCGAGTATTGCGTGCTGTCGAGCATATTTGTAATTGGCATTATTATGGGCCCTGCCTGACCGCCTGTAGATGTTTCGGGAAGTCGGGGCTAGCCATTAATTTTCGACAACGATCCAGTCGCCCAACCGCATAGGCCCAGAAATCATCCACCGGATTTTGGTTGGCGTGCTGCACCACACCCCATAAAGTCCAGAGCAAATCGCACATGGCCTTATACATCACCATTCGACCGACATCGAATGCCTCCGGCCCTCGACCGAAGTACGCCGTCATAAACTCATTATCCTGTGCTGCGCTAAAATCGCCTTCTACCGAAATATCGCCCAGATCCCACATCGGGTCATTATTGCCTGCATACTCAAAATCGATGATAAACATTTTACGGCCATCGTCGATGCAGTTTTCCACCATCGGGTCGCAGTGACAGGGTTTACTCGGTAGCTCGTGCATGGACAGGGCTTCGCGCACCTGTTCGGCGTCTTTTTGTACTTCGGCATAGCCATCGGGTAGATCGGCATTTAAGTCTTTCAACACGGCCAGATATTGGTCGATTTGCTCGAATAAATCAAAACGGCCCTTAAAGTCACGCCCGCAATCGTGTAGCTGCCGAAATGCCTGTCCGGCCCGACGCAGGGCATCCAACTCTCTAAACTTGTCGATATCCATGGTTACCGCTCTGGAGATATAACGGCAGATCATGGTACCGCTAGCAACATCGAAATAGACAATTTCCGCATTAACACCGGCTTCGGAGGCTATCGAGGCATTGTAAAACTCCGCCTCTCGATCGATATAATCGCCAGTACCCTCACCCGCGAGACGCAATACATAAGAACCAAGTTGGCAGTCAAATCTGTAATTTCGATTGGTTAATCCGCCCAGTCGCCTTATTACCAGCGTCTCAGACATGAGTTCTTTAAAGCCATCAATCGACTCCAGCGCTTCGTACACTTCAATAGTCAAAATCTTATCCTCCAATTATCGCACGATTAATTTTTCGACCTCATCAGAACCACCAAACACTTCCAGCAGCCCCGCTGTTGATATCAACAAAACACCAAACCATTCGAGAGCAGACACCGACTCGTTAAGTAGCAACGACGCGCTAATCACCGCGACCAACGCCTCGGTCATCATCAAAATACCTACACGTCCTGGAAACAGCTTGCTCGAAGCCCAGAGGATTGCGAACAGACTTGGCACTAACCCCAGCCAGCTATAAGCCAACATTGCGGGCGTGGCATCAATCCATACCGAAAATTCGGGTATATCGCCAATGCCCGGCAACAGCAGACAGAGTATTACCGCCAGTGAAAAGCTCGACAAATGCTGCGAAGTCGCCATTCCGGTCACTGTAATACCCGGATTTTTCTTTATTAATACTGCCGCTATGCCCCAGCAAACGCCCGATGCAATGCCGAACCAGTCACCTATGTTTAAAGCCTTACTCGATTCAGAACCACCACCGACGATAAAATATAACCCAGTGAGGCCCATGGCTATTGCAGCCCAACGATTCCAGCGCACCTTTTCGTTCAGAAAAGCCATGCCGATCAGGGTTGACCAGACTGGCGTCAGGTAAAACAATAAAGTCGCACGCACCACCGTCGTATACACCAAACCAATACTGTAAAACGTCAGTGCGGCCCCAGCGAAGAAACCAATGATAAAGATGATTCTGAAATCAGCATAAATAGCGCTGCGGTATCGTAATGACAATGGCAGCAGGATAAACAACGGAATTAAATTGGCCAGCACCACCGCCCAGCCACCCGACATGCCTAGCTGCTCGACATAGCGCAAAGGCAGCCAGTAGATTCCCCAGATCGCCGCACCAATCGTCACCGCTAATGTCGGTAAAAGAGTTTTGTTTTCCTGTGCCTGCCTCAACATGATTTTTACAGGCTAACCATTTAGCTGTGCGACTTCGACAATCAATCGCCGCATCCATTGGTGCGCTGGATTATGCTGTAACAGAGGGCTCCAGGCCATTTTTAAATCGATGGGTGGGATTTCGAAGGGAGGTTCCCTGATAATTACACGGGGATTCTCCTGTTGTAATCGTGCCGCTTTGCTCGGCAGTGTGACAATCAGGTCTTTTTGCTCAGCCAATAACATCGCCGCCTGATAATGACGCGTAAAAACCGTGATATGACGTTTTTCGCCAAGCTTATTCAACGCCCCGTCTACCCAGCCAAGTCTTTGTACATCGTCAGGATCGATACCCACCCCAACACCCATACCGGTTTTACTAACCCAGACATGCTGTGCCTGCAAATAGGTTTCCAGATTGAAATTATCACGAATTGGGTTATCTGCACTGAACAGGCAGGCAAAACTATCCTTCCAGATCATTTTTTCGTGAAACGACTGAGGTATCGAGTCGAAACGGTTGATCACCATATCGACCTTACCCTGTTCGACATCGAGAAAGCTAACATCGCTGGGTGTCATAATATCGAGGGTGATGCCAGGCGCTTCTTCGCGTAAACGTAGCAAAATATGCGGGAAGATGGTTGATTCGGCGTAATCACTGGCCATGATGCGAAATACGCGTTCGGCTGTTTTGGCATCGAAAGCGCTCCGTGGTTGCACAGCCTTATCAATCGTCGCTAGTACATTGCGAATAATCGGCTGAAGCTCGTTCGCTCGCTCGGTAGGCGTCATGCCTTCACTGGTACGTACCAGTAAAGGGTCGTCGAACATTACTCTCAAACGGCGTAATCCGTTGCTCATTGCTGGCTGACTCAAACCTAGATGACTGGCAGCGCGAGTGACATTTCGCTCCCTGAGCAAGACATCGAGGTACTCCAGCAGATTAAGGTCTATACGCCCAGCTTGCATGATGGTTCCAGGGTATTATTGATTTCATGAATATTATAGCCACAAGGCATTTATTTCAATTATAAGTATCAAGCTGATATAGATCACGCCATAGACTTGTTTAGCTTTACACCCCCAGTTTACACTTGTCAGGTTCAGTTTAATAAGATATAAACATGTCGGTATAACGTATACCAAATGCCTTTAGCGTGCATAACCAACGGATTTTACCAATGACAATTAAAACCATAATTTTACCTGTTCGAGAGAGTGACGTGGCAGATTCGCTGATGGAAACAGCGATTAGTATGGCAATTCGCAATAATGCGCATCTCGATGTGCTCTACGTACAAAGCGATCCTGAGCACCTGGTGCCATTTGCATCGCTGGGCGTATCGGCCAGTATGCGTCAGTCGATCATCGAGTCGGCTTCCGCCTCGGCAACACAGCAAGGTAAAGATTTGAATCAGCGATTCCAGTCTATCTGCCAACGACTCGATATGAACCAGTCTCCACGGGGAAGCAACCCCGACCAGCCATCGGCCGATTTTTTAATCCGTCAGGGTGCGCGTAACGAAATGATTGGGATGTATGGTCGGCTGGCTGATCTAATTATTGTTCCTCAACCGATCAGCGTTTCACCGCCTCCCAGCTCTTTTGAGGCTGCCCTTCGCGATACGGGTCGTCCGGTGCTCATGGTTCCGCGCAAGAAAATCCTGGTTGACGCGGGTAAAACACTTGCGATTGGCTGGAATGCCAGCAAGGAAGCCGCTCAGGCAGTTGCCTCCGTCATGGGTAATTTGCAAAGAGCGGATAAGGTATACGTGCTGGAATCCGAAAAGAGAATGAAAAACCCATTAAATGCTGAAGAAGCCTGCGTCTATTTACGCTGCCATGGCGTAACCGCAGAACCTGCTGTTTTTAGTACCAAAAAACAATCCGCGGGCGAAGCACTGCTCAACAAAGCCAGTGAACTCAACTGTGATCGCCTGATTGTCGGTGGTTATAGTCGTCCTAAATTACGCAATATGATTATGGGCGGGGTTACCGGACATTTAATGGCTAATTCTGATATTCCTGTGATACTGGTTCACTAGGGGTTTGTCGGACATAGTGCATCCTCTATACTGAAATTTTCTTTTTACGGAATACGGATATTATGAAATCAATCACTCATATTAAATTCGTTAAATTCATAGTTATTGCTGCCAGTTCATTATCACTCTTTGCCTGTAGTGCGCTTCATACCAGTCTTGAAAAAAGTGACCTCGATGTGCAAACCAAGGCCAGCGCATCCATCTTCCTGGAGCCCGTCAGCCCCGACAAACGCATTATATTTGTGTCGGTACGAAACACATCGGATAAAGATTTGCAGATCAAGTCTCGAATTATGGAGCGCCTCGGCAACAGCGGCTACCACATCACCGACGACCCAGACAGCGCTTATTTTATGCTGCAGGCAAATGTGCTCAAGGTAGGTAAGGACAATCTGGAATCGGCCGACAGCTATATCGATGCTGGCTTTAGCGGCGCTGTGCTAGGTAATGCGGTTTCGAGTCGAGGCGATTCTGGGAAAGGCATAATTCTCGGCGCGATTGTCGGCATAGTGGCAGATTCGATGGTCGACGATACGCTATTTACGATGGTGACTGACCTACAGGTGCGCGAGCGACCACGATCCAATGAAGTCGTCACACAGCAACAAACCGCGAGCACCACACAAGGTAGCGGTACCTCGGTTACACAAACTTCCGGCAATACCTCGGTCGAATGGAAAACTTACCGAACGCGTATTGTCAGTACCGCCAATCAGGCAAACCTCGAATTTGAAGAGGCGTTACCCGCCCTGGAAAACGGCCTGATCCGATCCATTGCCGGATTGTTTGCAGAATAAAAAATTGTCAAATCAGTAATAGAGAAAATATGATGCTGTACTCAGTTAAGGCAGTGAGTCTAAGGTAATAGACTAGTCGTCGGCGGTAATGGCAGCCTTCTGGCTGGACTGGTTATGTTCTCTCTCTCCAATAACCTGGCTTCCTACTATTATGCATGACAGCTACAATAAATATTGTTTCTTGATTAAACTGATAGATTACTGAGAAGGGGAACTTACTAAGCAAAAAACGGCGTAAATTATTTTGAAATTTAGGCCAGGTATCAGGAAGTTCAACAATCGCCTGGTACGCTTTTTCGAGTTCATTTAAATAGTCGTCACCCAAACCAACAGCTTGTTTTTGGTACCACTCATAGGAAGCTTTTACTTCATGCTCAATATCTGGGTGAAATATGAGATTAAGCATTTTACTGCTTTATTTTGCTTTTTATTTCGCTCCAGGAAACTCCGCTCACTTCACCTGACTTAAGTTCAGAAAACCTTTGTAGGGCTAACTCGCCCCATGCTTGATCTACGCTGTCATCATGCCTCACTTCTAGCGAAGAAATAAGACAATGAGCAACTAACGCCTTTTCATCAGCAGAAAGGTTCTCAATATTTTCAATGACTTGCTTGAATACCACTGACATATTTCATGTCTCCAATAATATTTCGATTTATCTTAACATGGTGAATTTCTGAATATTTATTTTTTTGAACTTAATGTGGGTTTGGAATTTGCGAACAGTAAAGGGCATTGAATTTG
>JAUVCH010000036.1 GCA_030595795.1 Gammaproteobacteria bacterium | reverse complement strand
AACGTCTGGCAAACAGCAACGATCTCAATTCGCTTTTAAGCGAGCCTGAAAACCAGGCGATCCTGGACAGTGGTAATACTGATGCCCTGAAAAAGCTTCCCGCCTTCCAACAACTAGCCAATAATCCAGACATGTTAGCTTTGGCAAAGTCTGCTGGCATGATGGACAAAACCGATGACGGAACTGAGTCGGCAGAAACGGCCCTGGCCGATCAAATGACTGGAATCTGGACGCACGTGCAAAATACGAAAAACGATGCCCGTGTACAGGAAATCCTTAATAACCCTGAATTTCAGGCAAAAATCCGGTCAGATAATCCAGTAGATATTCTAACTAACACTCGCTTACTGGAACTGGCGAATATTATTTTTTCAGATGAAATAGCTAATTAAAAATTAAGGGGTCGGAGTCAGTCATCGCGATTATACTGCGCAATTTGACTCCGTCGATTCACTGCCCAACCGTATTGCTTCGGCCACATTTTAAATTCAGGATCAACTTCAAGCGCTTCTGCGGCCCGTAAAGGCCAGAATGGGTCGTACATGATTTCACGTCCCAGAGCGACTAAATCTGCTCCACCGGATTGCAGGATTTCCTCCGCCTGGAAGGGATCCACGATCACTCCGATGGCCATCGATTTGGCCGTTGTTTCATTGCGCACACGAGCCGCGTAAGGCACCTGAAAGCCGGGCTGCCGCGCAGACTCTTTCGTCAAAGGCTTACCAGTGTCATCGATCCGAAATCTGGGCGCGCCCGCAATACCACCCGAAGAACAGTCGACGACGTCGATACCGCTGCTCGAAAGCGCTTCACTGAATACAACTGAGTCATCCATTGTCCAGCCACCTTCGAGTCCATCGATGGCAGATATCCGGGCAAACAGGGGCATATCGGAACCCACTTCGGCGCGAACTGCTTCGCACACCTCGAGCGGGAAGTGCATACGATTCTCAATACTGCCACCATAATTGTCATCGCGTTGATTACTAATCGGTGAAAGAAAGCTATGTAACAAGTAACCATGTGCCAGATGGAGCTCGATAACCCGAAAACCCGCATCGACTGATCTGTGTGCGGCCTGCACAAAAGCAAGCTTCACTTCGTCCATACCTTTCTGGTCTAACTCTGTCGGCACCGGCCAGCCCCCTGCAACCGGGATTGCAGAGGGTGCTACGGTCTGCCAGGGTTGACGGCCTTTCTCGGCACCTTCTGGGTTCAACGGCGTACCACCACCGGCGACAAAAGGTTCATGCGTAGACGCTTTTCTACCCGCATGCGCCAGTTGAATACCCGGTACCGAACCCATCGACTCGATAAACGCGGTAACCGGTTTTAGCGCCTCGGCCTGTTCGTCAGTCCAGATTCCGAGGCAACTCGGCGTGATACGACCACGCGCTTCTACCGCCGTAGCTTCGGTAAACACCAGGCCAGCTTTACCTCTGGCAAAGGTACTCAAATGAGCAAAATGCCAGGGTTGCGCCAGACCTTCTACAGCTGAGTACATACACAAGGGCGAAACCACGATTCGGTTAGGCAGGGTCAGCCCTCGAAGATCTAGCTCTTGAAACAATAACGGATTTTTAGACATTAGATGATTTTCAGTAATGGGATTAATAATGTTGACGAGCGATTACCGCGAACCGATCGGATAATTCGGTCAGCGCCACCTGATTCAGGGTCGCTGCATCGACAACACCGCCAGTGCCATCTGGCAGGTCGCGGGTCGCGCAGGACTCGGCATCAATAGTAACCCTAAATCCGTGATCGAGTGCAGCTCTTGCCGTAGAACTGACACACATATGTGTCATGAACCCGATGATAATCAAGTCGTTATTCCCGGTTTCATCGAGAAGCGATTTGAGTTCTGTATCGGCGAAGGCATTGGGTAAGGGCTTTTCGACGATGCTTTCGTCGGCAACGGGACTTAAACCTTCGATGGCCTGACCGCGTTCGGCACTTCGATCAAACAAGCCGCCTTCCCTTCCTTTGTGGAAAACATGGATGATTTTACTACCCACTTCACGAGCCCTGGATAATAACTTTATAGCCGCATTAACCGCGTTCTCCGCATCTGGCAAAGCCAGAGGACCCTGTAGATATTCATTTTGCATATCGATCAATACTAATGTAGCAGTATCGATTTTCGCCGGTTCAAGGCTGGCACCACTGAGTTCAAGCAGTGTTTTCGGGTGATTCATATTAATTTCCGGTAAATTTATAATTGATTCAAGGCCTGATCCAGATCGGCAATCAGGTCATTCACATCTTCGATTCCGACTGACAATCGTAACAGGTCGTCGGGTACAGGGGTATTAGCACCTTCAACACTGGCCCGATGCTCGATCAGGCTTTCAACACCACCCAGTGATGTCGCGCGTTTCCAGAGTTTTACCCTGGCCGCTACTCCAATGGCAGCACGCTTACCACCTTTGAAACGTAACGATAACATACCGCCGAAACCACCCGTCATTTGTTTGCAGGCAATATCGTGGCCGGGGTGCTGAGCCAAACCTGGATACAACACCGATGAGACACCGGCATGTTGGTCAAAATGCTCAGCTATCGCCAACGCCGAACGGCTACTTTCGCGAACCCGAAGATGCAAAGTACGCAACCCTCTCAGCAATTGAGAACCGTCTCTAGGACTCAATATGCCGCCGTGGTTGGTTCGAACCTGCTGCGCTCTTTCCCAGAATGCGTCCAGCTTTGCAGTTACCAGTACGCCCGCCAGCACATCGGAATGACCATTTAGATATTTAGTTGCCGAGTGCATTACCATATCGGCACCAAGCAGTATTGGTTGCGTCAAAATAGGTGTGGAAACCGTGGAATCGGCCACCACGCGCGCATCCGCTGCGTGCGCGATATCACAAACGGCTGAAATATCGGTGATCGACCACAATGGGTTGGCCGGAGTTTCGATCCAGACCAGCTTTGTTTTACCGGGTTGAATGCTCGCCTGAACCAAGGAGAGATCACTCAGCTCAACAAAACTTACCTGTAGCCCCCACTCGGTCGCCATACCGGCCAGCCAGTTGCGCAGTGACCAGTACATCACTTTTGGTGCGATGACATGGTCGCCGGGTTTCAGCGCCTGAAACACCGTAGTTGCGGCAGCCATGCCAGAGCCAAAGACCATTGTGTCTGCACCCTGCTCCAGTGTCGTGATTACCTTTTCTAGATGCTGAATGGTTGGATTGTGCGGCCGACCATAGACTAGGCCGGAAGAATATTCATTATCGGCATCCCTTACATAGGTAGTCGACAAGTGAAGCGGCGGAATAATCTCCGCAGTCTGGGATATTTTATCGATATGAACCTGTGCGAGAACCGTAGCCTGTTTAAGCTTATTAATCATATTTTTACCGGGCATATCGCCTCACAAAGCGTCTCAAAATTTCCTGCGCGTAAGGCGTGGCTTCCTGCCCCACTGCCTCGATTAACTGCTCTGCTTCTTCTGGCTTGAAGTAACCATGATGTTTATAAGCATGAATTCTAACCGTAAACCCCTCAAAATCACCTTCCGGATGAAACTGGGTCGCATAAACATTTTCACCCACACGAAACATCTGCACCGGGCAGTTTTTACCGGTCATTAACAAGGTAGCGCCAGTCGGCGTCGAGTCACAGGCCTCTTTATGACCGAGCAAGACAGAAATCTGATCTGGAAAACCGGCGAGTAATGTATCTTTTTTTCCCTCCGCAGTGAGATTGATAACAGCATTGCCAACCCCTTCGGCATATTGGTTTGAAATGGGCGTATTGAGATAAGAGCCCAATAACCCATTGCCCGAACAGGCACCGAGAAACGGGAAATCACTCGATACTACCTTGTCTAACAACAAATTAAAATCCACCTCTATTTTATTTTGAATCGCAGATTTCATATCCGGCAGCGTACTGATATCGAAAGGACTACCACCGACGATAACAGCGGAATAGTCATCCAGATTCAGCTCAGGTATACCCGTTTTTTCGATACGCAGACGGCGGACATCGTTTACTTCGAGCCCACCGTATTTAAGAATAGCCTGGAACTCGCTATCGGAAGTATCGTCTTCCGGCCGTAATTGTAAAATCAGAAAAGGCTTAGTATTTTTCATCGAACTTCCAGATAATCATCAATCTGCGGTGTCCGGTAGCCATCCTCACGCCACAGGATCGGAAAATAATTCTCATCCATTCGATTATCCCCCAATCGTTTATAGCGGCTGTAAATTGGCCCGATTCCTTGCGAAAAATGCTCCGGTTGGTACTCAACATCGCTGCGCATGGCGTGCAACACTAGCGAGCGGCGAGGCAGATTGCCGTTATTTGTACCAGATCCGTGCCAGGTCCAGCCATGATGAAACGATCCGCCGCCAGCGGGTACTTCGATGTAGGCGATATCGGCTTCGAGACCTTGCTGAACGGCGGCTTTTTGCATCGACAGTCGATAGTTTTTCGGCGCATGAAACTCACCTTCTGGCTTACGCAAAGGCCAACGATGCGATCCTCTAACCAGCTCCATGGTACCACCCTCGGCACTAGTATCATCGAGCGCTACCCAGCAGGTGAGCAGGTCGGATGGCGTAAACCAGGCCAGGTAGCTACTATCCTGATGGTAACCCAGCGACTTTGCACCAACAGGCTTCCAGATCACGTTATCGATCATGATGCGTACACCCGGCCAGCCCGCCAGTTTGGCAATCGCCCGACCGATAGTTTCATCAAGCACCACGCGCGCGATATCGCGATTGGCCTTCCAGCCATTACAGATCTGTCGGGTCAATCTCGGATCCCCCGAACTCTGCTGCCAGTTGACTTCGTCGGGTCGCACACCGGTAGCAAATTTAGCGCTGAACAAATCGTCAAAAGCTCGATGTAACACAGGAAGGTTATCGGTGGGAATTAACTGATCAGCCACCAGGAACCCATCATTGTCGAACCGGTTTTTGTCGTCGTCGGATAACTTAAACATTTTCAATCCAGATATTGCCTGTTAACAACGGGTTTCTGATATGATTTAGAACAAACCGGATTCTACGGAAAACTCATGGCAATTGGCAATTTCTTCAAATTCATCCTTGGTGGCAAGACCGAGTCCGTTAGTGACCCAGTAGTTTATAAAGGATTTACTATTGAAGCCGCACCAATTGACGAGGATGGCAAGTATCGAACCGCCGGTTACATCAGCGGTGAGCTCGAAGGTGAAATGAAACGCATACAATTTATCCGCGCCGATCAAAACGCCAGCCAACAAATGGCTATCGATCATTCGACAGCAAAGGCCCGGCAAATTATCGATGAGCAGGGTGAAAAACTATTACAAAAGTCGTTGTTGTAAATGCAAGCCTCAGACAGAACTATCTGCCAGCTTTTTTCGCAATAACTCAAGCCTGGGTTGAGCATCGCGAGCATTCGGCTTAATTTCGAGCAAGCGTTCGAAAGCGGCGATGGCCCCGGTAAATTCACGCCGCGATCCGAGAATCATGCCCAGGCCCCAGGTTGCACCAAAATGTCGTGGTTCGAGTATCAATGTCCGCTGGATATCTTCCAGCGAGCCTTCGTAGTTTTGCTGGTAATATCGTACCGTTGCACGGCGATTCCAGCCTTCAGAAAAGTCAGGGACTTTTTTAATTACCTGCGAATACAGTCCTTCAGCATGTTTCAACTGGCCAGTCTCTACGGCTGTCGCAGCCTCTTCCATCATCGCATCAATTTCCGGCATACCGCTATCGAACCATATCTTCCAGATACTGGATTCGACCTCCAGTAATTCGCTCGGATCACTGCTACTTTTCAGAACATTGAATAATTGTTCGAGGCGAGTATCAGATTGATCAGTAAATGCATTCGGTGAAAAGACAAGGACAAGTCCTAACATCATGGGAACGACAAATTTAAATGACATCATTTTGATTGGTACCTCCGCTGACTGGAAAGTCATTCAATAATAACAGGGTTACAGTGTAGTCACCAAAAACCCTTATTGAACAAGGTAAAGCATTTAACATCATCACATTTTTTTATATGCTATTATTTTCGGCGAAAAAACTATCAGGAAAAACATATGAGCGATCAGAACCCATACTCGACACCCGATGCCCCTCTATCCACCGGCGAATCAGGCACTTACAACCCCAGCATCTTTTCTTTTAGCGGTCGTATCGGACGGCTAAGATACCTGGCCTATAGCATGGGCGCTAGTATTGTTTTGATAATAGCCATGGTTCCATTTATTAGTTTCTCCGCCATGATGGATCCCACGGCCGGCATGTCCAGCTTCGGCCTGATTGCTTATATATTGATCAATATAGTGAGTCTGGTCATCGCAGTTATGTTCGGCAAACGCCGACTTAATGATTTAAACCGCAGCGGCTGGTTTTTTCTATTATTGATTATTCCGTTGGTTAACCTGTTATTGATTATTTACATGCTATTTTTCTCGGGTACCGATGGTGATAATAACTATGGCCCAAAGACCGTACCCAATACTCTCGGTGTTAAAATCCTGGCGTTATTTATGCCTGTAACGGCGATCATCGGCATCGCTGCGGCGATCATCATTCCTTCCATGCAATAAGCAGGCTTTTTTTGCTAGATACCAGTTATCGAGTCGAAATCCCCGGTGGTATAGAGCTGGAGGCTCAGGTCGTCGGACCTGTGCCTCGCTTTCTCGCTTTTTCCATCGACTTTATGATTCGCAGCGTCATGCTGCTCGTGGTTGGCATAGCATCGATTCCATTTGGTGAGCTCGGCGCTGGTTTCTGGTTTATATTCTGGTTTTTCATCGAGTGGTTTTACCCGGTGATATTCGAAGTTTTTTGGCGTGGCCAAACACCCGGTAAAAAAACGCTCGGCCTTTCCGTCGTACAGGACGACTTAACTCCGGTAACCTTCGGCACATCGTTGGTGAGAAACCTGCTACGTACCGCCGATTTCCTACCTTTCTTTTATTTATTTGGTCTAATCACCATGGTATCGAATGCGCGTTTTCAACGCCTCGGTGATCTCGCTGCCGGAACACTGGTGATTAGCATCCGAGAAACCGCAAAGCCAGCCGAAGTCACCGAAGTTTCAGCATTGGCGCCACCGACCAGTCTGTTGCGCACCGAGCAAACCGCATTGGTCGATTTCCTGCATCGTAGCCAGCATTTATCGAAGCCCCGACAGGAGGAGCTGGCCAGTATCCTCGACGAAGTCACGCACAGCGCATCAGATAACCGGGTTGAGAAACTGCATCGAATCGGTGCCTGGTTTTTGGGGGTAAGATGAAGCAGCAATCATTCGAGCAACAACACCAGAAAACCTGGGAAGATATCGAAAGACTTCTGAAAAAACCCCATAGAGTAGAAAACAGCTCGCTTTGCGCTGAACATTACATGCAGCTCTGCCAGCAACTCGCGCTATCCAAACAACGTCTTTACGATGCCTCGCTAATCGAACGCTTAAATAAACTGGTGATGCAGCTTTACCGAGAGATTTATCGCTACCGCTCGGAATCCAGGCTTAATCTTTACACATTATTTGTGCGCGATTTTCCGCTGGCGTTATACCAACATCGCTATTTTATTGCTATCGCGATGCTAGTATTCGTTCTTCCCGGGGTCATTGCCGGGCTGTGGATATTTTTCGATGAGACCGCTATTTACAGCTTAATGGACTTCAGCAATGTTCGTCAGATTGAGCAAATGTACGACCCGGCAGCGAGCAAACTTGGGCGTGAGCGAGAATCTGAAACCGACATCATGATGTTCGGATTTTATATTCAGAATAACATTAGCGTTGCATTTCGCTGTTTTGCCGCTGGCCTGCTATTAGGCATCGGTACTTTGTTGGTATTGCTCTCCAATGGGCTGCAAATAGGCAGTGTCGCTGGCCATCTAACCCGCCTCGATTACGTCGATACTTTTTACCCATTCGTGGTGACCCACGGCGCCTTCGAGTTAACCGCGATTGTTTTTAGCGGAGCAGCCGGCCTGAAACTGGGATACGCGCTGTTAAGCCCCGGACCTTATTCGCGTCTAAGTGCCTTGCGCCAGGCAGGTCGAGAAGCCATCCCGATGCTATACGGCATCGTACTCATGCTAGTCATCGCAGCATTTATCGAAGCATTCTGGTCTTCAAGTGCCAGTCTACCGATCGGAGTAAAATACAGTGTCGGTGGAATTTGCTGGTTACTGGTATTGCTTTACTGTTTTTCGGGAAGACGTTTTGGATCTCGATAAACTTCAATTCAAAGCCAGCGTGCGTTCCGGCTGGCAGGCGATTGATCTCGGCTTTTTAATGGCTCGAGACTGGTGGCGTCCTCTTTTTACGATGACTGCCTTGCCAGCGACTTTGCTATTACTACCGCTATTGCTTATTTTCTGGGAAAACCCTCTATGGGCGGCGGCTATCGTCTGGTGGTTAAAGCCGTTTTGGGAACGCCTACCGCTATATTTCGCCAGCCGCAGAGTTTTTGCCGAAGAACCATCCGAGTGGGATATATTGCGACAAGCCAGATCAGTTTTTCGTGGAGACTGGCTGCCCTGGCTGTTATGGCGGCGCCTGTCTTTTAATCGAGCCTTCGATTCGCCGGTTACAGTACTTGAAGCTCTAAAGAGTAAAGCTCGCTCCCAACGGTTAAAGGTATTGCATGGCAAGCACACGGACATCGCGCTCGCCAATCAACTAGTCTGTTTTTGCTGCGAAGTTATTTTAGCGCTTGGTCTATTAACCGGCCTGCTGTTTTTCATACCCGACAGTCTGGACCTGGAAATATACGATAGTCTTGAGAAGCTTACTTTGGCTGGCGCATGGATTATTACTCTGTGCTATTTTTTCGCGATGATTTTGATTATGCCATTTCACTGCATGGCGGGCTTTGCTTTATATCTAAACCGGCGCATCGAACTCGAGGCATGGGATATCGAAATCACCTTTCGCAATCTGTCCCAGCGTAAAAAACAGTCAGGCAGCAGTTTGGTTGCTGGCATACTCATTCCCGTGGTGATGGCTCTGGCGTTTGTCGCCCAACCCTCGCCTGCCCTGGCGGCAACATCACATAACAACGAATCGGCTAAACAATTAATCGCTGAAGTATTAGGAGGCGAAGATTTTGGCCGAGAAGAAATCGTTGAGAAATGGCGCTTTATCAACTGGGTCGAACAGAATCAGGACAAAATTCCAGAATGGTTTATTGACCTTATCGAATGGTGGGAAAACAATTTGGAGCTCGACGACCCCGCCGAAAGTACGCTTACTACTACTGCATTCTGGCTGAAGGTGTTACTGGTCGGCATATTCATTTGTTTGCTGGCTTACCTGTTTTATCGATTCCGAGCACCGTTGAAAAAATTTAGCACCAGTCAAAGCCCAAAGACTGCGCCTGAGATTCTGTTCGGGCTCGACCTGCGGCCCGAAAGCCTGCCCGAAGACGTACCGAACCAGGTGATGAAACTGTGGCAGGCGAATCAACCCCGCGAAGCGCTTGGATTACTCTATCGAGCGTCCCTGTCACGACTAATCCAGCAGCATTCGCTGGCATTTAAGGCTAGCCATACGGAGGCCGAATGTGCGGCATTGGTTCAGTCTTACGGTATTCAATCACTGAGTTATTATTTCTCGCAACTGACTCAAGTCTGGCGACGTCTGGCTTATGGCCACGAATTGCCCGAGCTCGGTGCCCTGCAAAATCTCTGTGATAACTGGACGGAGGAGATGGCGCATGACCCGCTCTAGTCAGGCCACTTATACCCTGTTCGGCGCCCTGTTAATGGCAGCCATGGCATGGGCCTTATATCTAAGCATCGAATTTTACGAAGAAACGGTAGAAACACCCTGGTCGCTGGAAGCAAACCGAAACCAATACCTGGCCGCTCAACAATTTTTACAGCGTAGCGGAGTTGAAGTGACCGATGCCGATAGCTTAATCCGGCTCAAAAGTCTGGAAACGGTTAGCACCGTATTTATCAGTCGGGCCAATCAAATCGTCAATCCACGCCAGCTTGAGTCGGTACTCGACTGGTTAAAAGAAGGCGGCAGCCTGATCGTAACCGCTGACTCACTGACTAACAATGACGATTTGCTACTGAAAGAGTTTGGAGTTGATGTCAATTGGTCAGAAAGTGAAACCGATGATAGCGAAGAGGATAAGCAGACCATTAGTGAATCACTGCGCGAATACAATGAAAAAATAGATAGCGGCATGACACCGGAAGAAATAGAGGCTGAAAAAAAGGTTGATAGTTTTCTAACCCGCATCGAGTTTAGCGATGATATCGGTACGCTTGAAATAAATTTCGACCCCGCGCTGGTGTTAAGCCATCCATATATTGAGAGCGATGAAGACAGGGGTGAATCGGATAAAAACCCCTTTAGCTGGGCATCGTCGGATAAGGGCATCCATTTAATGCAGTTTAATGTCGGTGAAGGTTTATTGACTATCATCTCGGATTCGAGCATCTGGCAGTCGATTAATATTGACCAATTGAACCACGCTTATTTGCTCTGGATATTGAGCTCGACCGACGGTGATTTTGCGATATTGCGCACCACACATCGCGACTCGCTCTGGCAGTCGTTCGTTAAAAATGCCTACGAATTACTCATCGCGCTGTCGCTATTTATTGCTTGTTGGGTTTGGTACACCGCGCATCGTTTCGGCCGAATTATTCCACTAGAAACCGGCGAGCGTCGCGCGCTGAGTGAACATTTCTCCGCTACCGCTAATTATCTTTGGCATCGAAAAGCCGGTAAACACTTACTCCAACCATTGCGTGATCAAATTTTTCGTCGCGCTCAATTTACCATCCCTGAATTCGCTACCGCAAATATCGAGACTCGGCTAACGCTGATAGCCGAGTACAGCAAGATCGACCGACAAACCATCGTCCAGATCCTTCAGGCGGATGACTTAAACGAAACTTCTTTCGTCCATACCGTTAAACTTCTGAAACAAATCGAGCAATTAATATGAACGATTCAACCGCCAATCCAGCCGCCTTATCCGACGCGCTAAACGCCCTCAAGGCTCACGTGAATAATGTTTTAATCGGCCAGACCCAGGTCGTCGATCAGGTTTTAGTCGCCATGCTCGCAGGAGGCCATGTCCTCATTGAAGGCGTACCTGGACTCGGCAAGACTTTACTGGTCGAGACCATGGCGAATGGCATTGGCAGCAAATTCAAGCGCATTCAGTTCACCCCTGATCTGATGCCCGCCGATGTAACCGGCCATGTCATGTTCGACATGGCGCAAAGCAAATTCGTACTCAAACAGGGGCCGGTATTTACCAACCTGTTACTGGCCGACGAAATTAACCGTGCACCGGCCAAGACTCAGGCTGCGTTGCTGGAAGTCATGCAGGAAAACCAGGTCACGCTAGACGGCAAAAGCATCAAGGTCGATCAACCTTTTATGGTATTGGCGACACAAAACCCGATCGAACAGGAAGGGACTTATGCACTACCCGAAGCCGAACTCGACCGTTTTATTATCAAAATCTACATCGATTACCCGTCGCTAGAAGACGAAGTGAAACTGGCCACGCATAACGCTGCTCAGGCGAAGGTGAAAGCTACACAGGCAGTCAAACAACTCATCGACATTCCGACTGCTCAGGCCCAGTGTGCCGCCATCGAAGTCGACCAGCGAGTAGCCGAATACGCCGTGAACTTGGCCAGGGAAACCCGTAATACCACATTATTGCGTCACGGTGCCGGACCAAGAGCCAGTATCGGATTGATTCGCTGTTCCAAGGCACTAGCGCTCATCAATGGTGAAAATTTCGTCACGCCCGATGATGTTAAAGCAATGGCATTACCCGTATTAAGGCATCGCGTAATTCTCGCACCCGAAGTCGAGATCGATGGATTAAAAGTAGATGACGTATTACACAGCTTACTCGAAAAGGTCGCCGCGCCGCGTTCATGAGACCTTCACGAAGTCTTTTAATATTGCTACTGCTGTGGGCCGCCATCGGCCTGTTGGCCACCATTGCCAGACTGTTCGAGTGGCCATTATTGATGGCAATTAATATTGGCTTCTGGATTTATTTTGCGCTGCTATTGATGATAGCGCTAATCGATGGCTTCGCTGGTCGTTCAGCTCCACGACTCAAAGTGACTCGAAAGCTCGACCCTTACCTCGCATTGGGCGTGCAGCAAAAGATTTCTGTCAGACTCACTAACCAGTCCGATCAGTTGCACAAGCTCTGGGTAAGCGACTCACCACCGTCGCAGCTTCAGCTCGAAGGTCTGCCGCAACAAATTAGCATTGCCCCTGAAGAATTTGTCGAGATTCGTTATCGGGTAACACCCGTTCAACGCGGCATGGCCCGGTTTGGCCGGGTATGCTGTCGTATTTTGTCGCCGTGGAAACTCTGGGAGAAAAAGTTTTATTTCTGTGATTCCGAGCAGGCAAAGATTTACCCCAATTACAAACCCTTATTCCAGTCGTCGTTTGTAAATAGCGAACAGTTATACAGTGACTGGGGAATTCGGCTGCGTCAGCGCCGCGGCGAGGGCACCGATTTTCATCAATTACGTGACTTTCGTGTCGGCGATTCGTTACGCCAGATCGACTGGCGCGCGACAGCGCGTTTTAACCGGCCCATCTCACGCGAATACCAGGAGGAACGCGACCAGCAAGTAGTATTCCTGCTCGACTGCGGACGTCGAATGCGCGCCAAAGATGGCAATATCAGTCACTTCGACCACGCCTTAAACGCACTGCTACTCTCAGCCTATATCGCCCTGCGCCAGGGAGATAGCGTCGGCCTGCTCAGCTTCGCAGGAGACACGCGCTGGGTCGCGCCCATAAAGGGCCAGCATCAGATAAGTCACCTGCTCGATCAGATATACGACCTCGACAGCACGCTCGATACCACCGATTATCTGGAAGTCGCACAGCAATTAATCAGTCACCAGCCCAGACGATCACTAGTGGTATTGATATCATCACTCGAACCCGAAGACCGCGACGACCTGGTAAAAGCGGCCAGATTACTGTCTCAACACCATGTAGTGTTAATTGCCTCGATGCGCCAGCAAGTGCTCACCGATGCCCAGCATAGCGATATCGAATCACTAGACGAAGCCCTCAAATACTGTGGTGCCAGACATCAGATGCAAAAACAAACTGCCCTTCATAGTCAATTGCGAAGCGATCATATAATCGTCACCGATACGCAACCATCACAGATGCATATTACGTTGATCGATGAGTATATGGCGCTGAAACGGAGTGGGGTATTTTAGCTTCGAGTTTTATATGACTTTTGGTGGTTTGACGTATTTCCACATCCAGCTTTTTATAAGTTAAATGCTTGTATTAATTGTTTCGGGTTTATGAGGGGACACCAATGCAAGAATGAATTACATAATCTTGCTAGCTATAGTAATTATTTTATTACTCAACACCCATGCTACTTTTCACCTTTGGCTGATAGTGGATGAATTGCGAAACTTAAGTAAGAAATATCTCACCAACTGGTAAAGGTTTTTCAATTCCGTATCCTTGCACATAATCTACTCCAATTATCGCAAGCTGTTCCTTTATAGCGTCATTTTCAACAAATTCTGCAATGGTTTTCATACCCATAACGTGCCCAATATCGTTAATAGATTTTACCATTGCATAGTCGATCGGATCCGTGACCATATCTTTCACAAACATGCCATCGATTTTTAGATAATTTACCGGCAAATTTTTCAGGTAACCAAAAGAGGAAAGCCCACTGCCGAAATCATCAAGAGCAAATCGGCATCCAAGTTTCCTAAGTTCGGTAATAAATGTAGTTGCGACATTTAAGTTCGAAATGGCAGCAGTTTCGGTAATTTCAAAACAGATTTTATACGGGTCGATCTCGGAGTTTTCAATTTTATCGATAACCGTATTTAAAAAATTTAAATTGGTAACTGACTGCCCTGATAGATTAATGGAGATAAAATTAACCTGCTCCACGAACTCTCGATGGAAAATCATAAGGGAAAATACATTATTAATTACCCAGGAGTCTAATTTATTAATTAGATCATAACGTTCGGCCGCAGGAAGATAGGCGCCCGGAGGAATTATTTTACCGTCGATATCTACCATCCGTATTAATATCTCGTAATGCTTTTCGACATCTTTGCCAAGTGACATTATTTTCTGAGCATACAGGGTAAATCGGTTTTCTTTCAAAGCCTGATTAATACGTGTTACCCATTGCATTTCGCCGTGACGATGAGCAAGCTCTGCGTCATCCTGCCGAAATACGTGAACACGATTTCGCCCCAGGTCTTTAGCCATGTAACAGGCGGCGTCAGCTTGCTTAAGCAATTCGGTAAAATTGTCGGCAGTTTCTGTAATTCCTACCAGTCCGATACTTACCCCTATTCGGAATTGTTGATTCCCCCAGGAAAACTGGAAATTTTCGACTTCTTTAAGTATCTTATTAGCCGCTCGATTTGCCTGAGTAAGCGAGCAATTTACCATTAAAACCCCAAATTCATCGCCACCAAGCCTGGCCAGGGTGTCGCTACGTCGCACGACTATTTTCAGAGTACTGGAAAGTTGGCGCAATAATTCATCGCCCGCTGTATGCCCGCAGTTATCATTTACAATCTTGAACTGATCCAGGTCCAAAAAGCATAATGCATGCTCTGCCCGATCTTGTTTGACAGTTGAAATTAATCGCTGTGCACGAATTTCGAATTCGTGACGGTTGAAAAGCCCTGTAAGATCGTCGTGACTTGCCATATAACTGAGATTTTCTTCAACTTCCTTACGCTTGGAAATATCAGAATAGATAGAAATCCATACCTCTCCAATTTCTGAGTGAGTAAAAGTTGATAAATTGGCAGAACACCAAAATGTCGTACCGTCATTCTTTAAATTACAAATTTCACCACGCCATGCTCCATTGAACTGGAGTTCACGAAGCATAATATCGGATGGATTATCTTCAGATAAACCCGTGGGTGGATTCAGAATTGAAATATGCCTACCAATTACTCCACCGGATTCATATCCAAACATTCTATCGAAAGCCGGATTGACGTAAAGGATAGAGGCATCACTGGCTCGAACCAACATAGCCCCCTCTCCCATATTAAAAGTTATTTGGCTCAGTGTTAGCAGTTCACCTTCGAGTTTCTTTTGAGCTGTAATATCGGACCCAGTGCCGCGATATCCAAGAAAATGGCCCTGGTCGTCAAATAAAGGGACTCCGTTAATAGATAACCAGACACGATCACCTTTTTTAAGTCTTCGTGGATGTACAAAATTTCGGAAAGGCCGATGTGCTCTCAATATCTCGAGATGTTCTTCCCATATTTCGAGAGATATGTCGGGAGAACCTGATTCTTCTCTTGTTTTACCTAAAAAGCTGGTAGGTGGAACGCCTGTAAAATCCTCAAACATATCTGAAAAAAAGCAAAATCGAAGGTTTGCGTCCATTTCCCAAAACCAGTCTGCTCCCGCCGTAGCGAAATCATGTAATCGTTTTTCCTGAAACAGGACATTTGAATTATGAAACTTAGCAATTTTCCCCAGTGCGCTATTTAATAAATCGATAGTACTGCCCAGTTCATCTGATTTATTATGTTTAACGGTGTATTCATCAGCTAGCTCTGGTTTATCCGCCGTCCTTTCCAAGCTGTCGTGGATTTCGGCTAAAGGTTTCAGTATCTTAACTGCCACAAACCAAAATACGCTGCCTCCAACCACAATGCTGATGATTATTACCAGACCTACAATTCGCCATACAAAAGAGGTTAGCTCCTTCTTGATATTGCTTGAATCTATTCGGATCGCTATATCTGTATTTGAGGCTATATCTTTGGCCGAGAAAAATAGTTCGTATCTATTCCCGTCTTCGATCAAGGCACCCATTCCCGTGGCTAATGATCCAGGCTTCGTTATCGGTACTTCCCCAGCTACAGCCAGCAATTCGCCACTTTCCTCAAGCGCCATTACACCAACATGGTTTGGCTCGTTTTTTATAATGGTGAAAAGTCTTTCCTGTAATCCGTAACCTTCCATTTGACGCGAATCCATTGTAGCCCTGACCGTAGCCAGAGCTATTCCCCTGTAATTATTTAGCAAGGACTGTTTGAAATTGGAATAGGATGGAAAGATTATGGCTGTTTCAACTATTACGATTGAAACCAATGCAATAAGCATTAGCTTGAACGCAAGCCGAAAATTAACTGGGCCACCAAATTTTTTTCCCCAGTTCGAATTATGAAAAAATGAACCAATCTTCATAGCTATCAAGCGAATTATGATTCTGTATTTATAGACGAAAAACCGATATAAATCTCGACTTTATATCTTCTGAATCTGGCTAGCACTGATTAGCCAGGCTCGGGAAGGTGTGACACTCGATCACTAGCGCGTTCTCCTTAAAGTGATGTTTTTATCCATAAAACATGAAGGTTAAGTCTGTACTAAAGCGTAATATCAATCGATTTTATCTTTAAATCAATGGGTTAGCTGGTGCGACCCTGGAATCAAAAGGTTTGGGGAGGATGGCTCAGGGTCAGAGTAATTGATATTAAATCTTAGCCCAGAATCCAGTAACTCTAACTCCTTTGCCTTTTATAGCAACTATAAGTGCCACAAATTAACCCGCTCGCTAGGAAAAAACCACCTACTCACTTCCCCATAGAAACCATCGCCTCAACAAACTCATAACCCAGGTCTTCAGCGACTTCACGGCAGGTAATATCACCCCGATGAACATTCAGACCATTTCGCAAATGCGGGTCGTCGGTTAGTGCTTGTTTATAGCCTTTGTCAGCGAGTGCTAATGCGCCTGCCAACGTGGCATTATTGAGTGCGAAGGTCGAGGTTCGTGGTACGCCGCCGGGCATATTAGCGACACAATAATGCACTACATCGTCTATGACGAATGTTGGATCACTATGCGTGGTGGCGTGTGAAGTTTCGAAACAACCACCCTGATCGATCGCAACATCGACCATTACTGCACCAGGCTTCATGGCTTTAACATGTTCGGCTGTCACCAGTTTGGGCGCAGCGGCACCAGGAATTAATACCCCACCGATGACGACGTCGGCTTCGAGCACGTGACGTTCGATAGCGTCACGCGTCGAGTAAACTGTATTCAATGATCGTCCAAACTGTGTCCACAAGCGGCCCAGGGTTTCGTTCGAGCGGTCCAGCACCCAGACATCCGCTCCCATACCAACAGCGATATGTGCGGCGTGAGTACCCACCACGCCACCACCGATAACGACGACCTTGGCCGGATCGACACCGGGTACACCCCCCATTAACATACCGATGCCACCATGTGGTTTTTCCAGACTATGCGCCGCCGCCTAAATCGACATGCGACCAGCAACCTCTGACATAGGGCGTAATAAAGGCAAGCCACCGAACGGTGACGTAACGGTTTCGTAAGCGATACAAACGGCTCCGGAATTAACCAGATCGCGTGTTTGGTCGGGATCGGGGGCAAGATGCAAATAGGTGTATAGAATTTGTCCTTCGCGTAACATTGCGCGTTCGACAGCCTGTGGCTCTTTGACCTTGACCACCATATCAGCACGAGCAAAAACCTCTTCGGCACTATCTATGATTTCTGCGCCAGCTTTTCGATACTCTTCGTCACTGGCACTGATGCCAAGACCGGCACTGGTTTCGACTATTACCTGATGGCCATGCGCTACAACTTCTCGAACCGACTCAGGCGCGAGGCCAACCCGATATTCATTGTCTTTAATTTCTTTAGGTACGCCGACTAACATGTTTTATCTCCTGATTCAGACTTTCAGATTGTGATCACATTAAATTTCGACAAATGTAAGGCTGCCTCTGGATTCATCCAAGTACCAGTATGAATGATTGGGTGGTCCAGATAGAAAATTCTGCATATTGCGGGACGTGCCTCAGACAAAATAGCTTTTCACCAGCGACGCATCAAATACTTGTCCACTTTTCCAGCATATTTTTCAACTCATCCAGAGTGAATGGTTTAGACAATACATCATTAGCCCCGGCCTCGAAACATTGATCGATGTCTGACTGCATTGCGTTGGCAGTTACCGCAACAATTGCGACTTTGTCGAGTTCTGTTTTTGACGATCTTATTTTTCTAATTAATTCGTAGCCATCCATCCCTGGCATTCGGATGTCGGTGAGCAGCAGTTGATATGGTTCAGATTTAAGAATTTTTAATGCACCGATACCATCGCTAGCAAATTTTGCGCTATACCCCAGCCAACTCAATTGCGCCGACAATAGTTCCTGATTCACGGGATTATCCTCGGCCACCAGTATATTTATTTCTGTCGAAATACTTTCATTCCTCTGTCGGATATTTAAACCCTCTTCGGCTGGATGGTTATCAATACTCCCTGAAGCCTGAGCAGCGGGAAACGTTAACCTGAAGGTGCTACCGTGACCGACAGTACTTTCAACGCTAATCTCGCCGTTCATTAGCTCAACTAATTGCCGAGTGATCACCAATCCGATACCCGAGCCTTCTATAGCACTGGCTTCTACACCCAACCGATTAAACGGTTCAAATAATTCTCCAAAACGGGCCTCGTCTATTCCCATTCCGGTATCACTGATGCTGATAGTGACAAAGCCTTCGGGGTCTTTACTACAGCCTATGTCCACGTCCCCATTTTCTCGATTGTATTTCACCGCATTCGACAACAAATTTAGAAAAATCTGTTTCAATCGAACTGCGTCCGCTTCTAGCAATAAACCACGACAGTCACTGGGTTCGAAGGTTATCGTAATCCCACGACTTTGAGCCATATCGGTGACCCAGAAGATGCTTTCACTCATCGTATTTTCCAGAACCACTGACTCTATAGACAAGCCTATCTGACCCGTTTCGATTCGAGATAGATCGAGGATCTGGTCAATTAAACTAAGCAAATGCTTTCCGGCATTATTAATGTCTAGCGCGTATAATTTACCCTTATCGCTCTGGTTTTTATCATATTGAAATAACTGCGAGAATCCGATGATCGCATTCAGTGGCGTGCGTAGTTCGTGGCTCATGTTTGAGAGAAATTCCGATTTTGCTGTGTTCGCTTTCTCGGCGACTATCCTCGCCTCTATGAGCTCTGCCTCATCCTTTTTACGCGCACTTATGTCTTCGATGATATTAACCACTCTTCCCCAATTGTCTTCATAACCACCCACCACCTGGGCAATGAAACGAATCTCAAATTCCGTGTTATCTATGCGGGTATCTACGCATTCGATTTCGAAGGGCTTGCTCGGCTCCTCTGAAAATGCCACGAATTGGTCAATATAAATTTCGACCCAATTATCATTCCACCATTCGGAAACATCCTCTTCAACGGCTAGAAAATCAGTGATCGAATCGGCATCGTGAAATTTTACTAATGCGTTATTGATACTTTTGGTCTTTAATCCATCTGCCAGACTAAGCACCAACTCTGGATTATTTTCAAAATAGCCTCTTAAATCCTCGACCCCCTGTTGCCGGAGTTCATCGATCGTTTCTTTTACGTTTGAATAATCCATTTCCTGAACACCCAGCGGTAACTGCGTGAATAGTGAACTGTAGCGCTCTTCGCTTTGCTTTAATGCTTCTATGGCCCGATGGCGATCGGTAATATCCTGAACGGCACCGTAAGAATGGGTCCGCATACCATCTTTATCATAAACCGAGAGATACAGTTCGAAGACGTGTCGAATCTCGCCGTTCGGCCAAATAATGCGATATTCATAGGAATGAGCCTGAGTCGCACCATCTGATATATCTGATTGAATTCTATTGCTTTTCTGGAAATGCTCCAGATCATCAGGATGAATCCAATCATAGAAACCCTCAATGTTATCCAGCTTTACTTTTAATTCTTCCAGACTAACACCATATATCTGTGCCAATTCCGGCGAATAATAGGTAGCCCGGTCGACTATATCATCCCATTCCCAGAAGCCAAGCTTGAGCGCAGCTGAGAGCGCCCTCAATCGATCATTGGCCGATCCCGTGGAATGCTGTAGTTCTTCGACTTGCTGGCTTAACTCATCTATCCGAGCATGGAGCTGATAGGTCGACAAGTTTACATTAGTTATTTTCGATTCTTTAGTTTTCAAGGTAAGCTTGGGTTCTTAAATCTAGAGGTTGAAATTCAATGCTCATTCAGCAGGCTGCTGTTGTCAACTATATAGTCTAATAAACGCCAGACTGCATTACTTTCAATAAAATTCACCATACAACCTATTCATTGCTATAGAACTGACTAGTATGACCAACAACACGACCAAAGACCACATCATCGCACCAACCATCGAAACCGAATTCGATGCCGGTCGTCATTACCGTGCCAAAATCGGTTACGTGTTACTCGCCACCGAGCAAACCGTGCAGGACGATGTCATGAAGCTACGCCCAGACGGGGTCGGCATACATTTCGCTCGCGCAGCGATACCCGACTCGATTACCAATGAAAGCCTCGCCGCCCAGGTCGATTTGCTGGCCGATTGTGCTTCAACTTTACTACCCGATGGCAGCCTCGACGTCATTTGCTACGCCTGTACTTCGGGCAGCCTGGTCATCGGTGAAGATCGAGTACACGAAGAGCTCAACAAAGGCGCAGTAAACACCAAAGCAACCTCTCTAATCCGAGGCGTTATCCGAGCCCTGGAGCAGGTTAAGGCCCAAAAAATTGTTGTTGCCACCCCCTATCTCGACGAGATCAATGCTCGCGAAGTCGAATACCTGGAAGATGCCGGGTTCGAAGTCCTGTCGATCTCTGGCCTGAATCTGGAAAAGGACAGCGACATGGTGCGCGTAAGCCCCGAGTTCATTGCTCGATTCGCCAAATCTATCGATAGACCCGATGCCGATGCCGTTTTCATTTCTTGCGGAGCGTTGCGGACGCTCGACGTCATCGGACAGATTGAAACCGAACTAGGCAAGCCGGTCATCGGCAGCAATCAGGCGATGATCTGGGATACCTTACGACTTGCGGGTATCGAAGACCGAATCGATGGTTACGGTCAGTTACTTTCGCAGCATTAAATTCATGAAGTTTTCTCTTTTCCACCACACCAGCGGTGACCGCCCTTTGATGGCCATCGGCTTGCTACTAGTCGGCGTATTTGCACTCGCCTGCCAGGATTCACTGGTGAAGCTGATGTCGTCGGAGACTTCGTTCTGGCAATTCCAAACCCTACGGTCGATGGGCAATGTCGGTTTTGCCGTCATGCTCGCCGGTCTGAGCGGCAGTTACGCGCTGTTGCGCCCGGTGAAATGGCGAGCGGTGTTATTACGTTCCAGTTTTTTGATGGTTTGCATGTTTTTCTTTTTTTCCGGCGCGCCATTTCTGTCGGTTGCGCAGATGGCCGCCGGACTTTACACCTACCCGATATTTATTTCTCTACTGGCCGCTCCTGTTCTTGGCGAACAGGTGGGTCGTTGGCGCATCGGCGCTATGATTCTCGGTACCATCGGTGCAACCATTGTACTTAGCCCCTGGCGGGAAGATTTTTCCAGCGTACAGATATTACCCATCATCGCCGGGTTCTTTTTTGCCTGTAATGTGCTAACTCTGCGTCGCGCCTGCCGAGGCGAAAGTCCGTTAGCGCTGGCTTTTGTGGTCGGTTTGATGTTTCTTATTTGCGGACTGGTTGGTATTGCCTTTTTGTCGATATTCCCACTCTCGCTCGCGTTGCAGGAAAGCCTGCCATTTGTCGCGATAGGCTGGCCCGAACTCACACTGATAGTCCTCGGTTTTGCAGTATTCTCCTCTGTGTTGAATTTAACCGGCAACATTTGCCTGACCCGTGCCTACATGACCGCCGATGCCAGCCTGCTCGCCCCGATGGATTTCGTCTACCTGTTATTCGCCGCGCTCTGGAGCAAGCTATTGTTCGATGCCTGGCCGAGTGAGCAAGCTCTGCTCGGCATGGCATTAATCGCTACGGCCGGTGTCATCATCGCCTGGCGGGAAAAGGTAGTGTCGGGTAAAAAGAAGAACATTATTTAGCTGACTGGCTGGCTGGCTGGCTGGCTGGCTATCTCAGGCTCCGATATTTTCCGCCCTGCACAACCCCGCTCGCCTGTAGGCGGCTATCACCGGATATAACGCCACTATCCGCATCGGCAAAACTGAACTTCCCGGTCTCTATCCTCAGGATACTAATATCGGCTTCCAGACCCTTTTGTAGTCTGCCCAGATCGGAGCGTCGAATTGCATCTGCCGGTTTCCGCGTAGAACAATCGATTACATCGATCAAAGGCATGCCCAATGCAATAAATTTCGAAAGTGTTGTCAACTGATCGAATACCGGGCCATCGATGCTGAGACAGTGGATATCGCTCGAAATCGAGTCCGGTCTGAAGCCCGCCTCGAGCATGGCTCTACAGGTTTTGAAGGAGAAAGATCCAGCGCCGTGTCCAATATCGAATATCACCCCTCGCTCGCGAGCCATCTTAATTTCTTCATAAATTTCACCATCTCGCAGTCTGACGGGCGCGTTAGGAAATGGTTTAAAACAATGCGTAAGAATGTCACCTTGACGCAGACGGGAAACCACTTCTTCGCGACTCGGTGGCGGATGATCGAGATGACACATCAGCGGCAGGTTGGCTTCTTCGCAGATATCGAGCGCTATATTCATGGGGTTAATTCCCATCGCCCCGCTCGCGTGGCGTCCCACACGTACTTTAATACCGGCGATCACTCCCGGAAAATCGACGACCGTTTGCAGCACGGCCTCGGCGTTGAGTAACTCAAGATTAGTGCATTCCCCCACCATTACCTGGTCAGAAAAAGCGAATATACCGGCAAACGAGACATTGAGAAACGGTACGATTCTGACCCGCGCGGGTTCCATAACATGCTTAACGAAACCGGGGAAGTTACCGGGCCCCGCCGTGCCCGCATCGACCAGCGTGGTACAGGCTGACTTGTCGGCATGCTCATCAGGGTCTACACCGATTGAAGTCCCTCCCCAATAAACATGGGTATGCAAATCGATTAATCCGGGCGTCACTATCTGGTTACTACAATTAATCGTAATACCAGCATCGCGCGTGAGATCCCTGCCTATTTCTAAAATTTTAGATCCGGAAACTACGATATCGAGTATTTCATCGGTTCCGGATTCCGGGTCGATGACCCTGCCACCTTTAAGAATCACATCTGCTGTCATGTCTATTCGCCCTCAAATATATCTACCGTTGACAATGATTGTATACAATTTTAGTATCGACAGCCCTTAACTAGTGACGAAATTCGGCGCGCACTGTCCAACGTCATCGAACGGGTTTATTACCTGCGCAGCCAGCCTTGCCCATCTCGAAGCTGCCCGCGACGCCGCTTTGCAAGCCGTCACTCAGGAGGAAAATTCGCATGACCATCAGTAACAACGGTAGCAGCTACGACTTAAACGGTGCGCCAGGCGCGGCTGTTGTCGTCTTTATTCATGGCCTCGGATTGAATCGGCAAATATGGCAAAATTACCTGCCGACCTTTTCCGAACAATATCGCGTACTCAGTTACGATTTATACGGGCATGGCGAATCGACTTCCCCGCCAACTAAGCCAGACTTAAGCGTCTATGCCGTCCAGCTACGTGAACTACTCGACGAACTCAAGATCGACCGCTGCACTCTGATTGGGTTTTCACTGGGCGGTATGATTAACCGACGTTTTGCACTCGATTTTGGCTCGCGTGCCTCCGCACTGGTGATTTTGAATTCGCCGCATGAACGCACACCCGAAGCACAGAAACTGGTCGAAGAACGCGCTTCTGATACCGCCGCCGGTGGTGCCGTTGCGACACTGGATGCGACCATCGAACGCTGGTTCACGAAAAAATTCCGAGAGTTCAACGACGATTATATTCAACAGGTTCGAGGCTGGGTGTTAGCCAACGATCCGACTGATTACGCCTTATGCCGACAAGTTTTAGCCACCGGGGTGATCGAGTTAATTAACCCTGAACCGCCGGTGACCCATCCAACGCTGGTGATCACCTGTGAAAATGATAGCGGTAGCACACCGAAAATGTGCCATGGGATTGCCAGTGAAATTAAAGGCGCGGAGTCGATTATCGTGCCGGGGTTACAGCATATGGGACTAGTCGAGAAGCCTAATCTGTTTATCGACCCAATACTTAAATTTCTAAGGTGACGAACCACTGGCAAGTCAGTTCGTTGCCCGTTAGTATCAACACAAATATCAAGGTGAATAAAATGAAATTTCAACTAGCAATCAACCTCGAGCGCATGGACGACAGCATGGACATGAACGAGGTCACTCGTCACACGCTGGAAATGGTGCAAATGGCCGAACAGGGTGGCTTTAATATTGTCTGGGCAGCAGAGCATCACGCCTTAGAGATGACTATTGCTCCGAATCCGTTCCAGATTTTGACCTGGTGGGCCCATCACACCGACAAGATTCGCCTCGGTACTGCAGTTGCGGTGGCACCTTACTGGGATCCGATTCGACTCGCTGGCGAAGCAGCATTCACCGATTTAATCAGTGGTGGCCGACTCGAATTCGGCATCGGCTCGGGCGCATACCAACGCGAATTCGACCGTATGCGCCCCGGCCTCAAACAGTCCGACGCCTGGCGTTACATGAATGAGATGGTGCCCGCATTACAGGCATTATGGGCAGGTGATTACGAACATAATGGCGAATACTGGTCGTTCCCGGTTTCGACCTCGGTACCTAAGCCTGTGCAAACACCGCATCCGCCAATCTGGGTAGCCGCACGTTCGCCGATTACATTTGATTACGCAATCAAAAACGGTTTTAACATTATGTCCTGGCCCTTAACCCGACCATTCTCCGAGGCTGAACTCTATAAAACGCAGTTCGATGAATCGCTAGCATCGAATCCAGGCAGCAAAGCACCGACTTTTGCAATGATGCGACATACGGCACTTTATGATAACGCGGCAGGGCGTGATAAAGCGATTTCAGCACTGCAGGGTGTGCTAGGCCAGTTTGAAAACCTTTTCCGCAATCTCGGTGATGTCGTCAATGGTTTCCCCAAACGTATTCCATTGGAAGAACTCACCGATCGCGAGCAATATAATGCCGACATGCTCGAAGAAAACCTGATGTTTGGATCACCGGAAGATGTTATCGCCAAACTAAAACGTTACGAAGCACTAGGCGTTGATGATTTCATCTACTACGCTAGCATGGGACTTGGTATGAAAGAGCAGAAACGTTCGATGGAATTATTCTGCAACGAAGTAATGCCGGCTTTTAGTTAAACCACGAGTCATTGCGGCCATCGGGCCGCAATGACCGGTTTAGTAATTTAACATGCCGACCAAAATTGGATTAATCAGTGATGTGCATGCCAGCCCAGAACCGCTTAATCAGGCACTGAAAATCTTCGCCCGGGAAAAAGTATCGAAAATCATTTGCGCCGGGGACATCGCTGGATACTTTGACCAGCTCTCAGAAACCATCGACCTACTCGAAAGACACGGCTGCGAAACGATTATCGGCAATCATGACCAGTCGTTTCTGGAAGATAATCCCGACCTAAAAAACAACCCTGAATATAGGTTCCTGCAGGCATTACCGCAAACGCTCGAATACCAGATCGAAGGTAAATCAATCTACGTGGTTCATGCACATCCACCCTCATCACAGCACGGCGGTATCAAACTATTAGACCAGAACGGAAATATAATAGAGGGGCAAAAAAATGACTGGATTGAGGCGCTGGATAATTTTAAATATGACGTATTAATCGCCGGTCATACGCATCAGGTGTTTGCCGAACAGCTCGGTCATACCTTCATTGTCAATCCGGGTAGTACAGCTTTCAATCACAGTTGCATGATACTTTCGCTTCCCGATTTAAGCGTAGAAACCTTCGCGTTGGAAGATCAGGAAATAGTGCGTTCGTGGAACTTCAGTTATCTGTTTAATCAGAAGTCCAACTACCCATCGGCGAAGAAAAAATCTGGGGCGTAATAACCAGATTTGCCGGAGTTGTTTTTCAAAGCCGTCATTGGGAAAAGAGGCTGGACTAGCGTAGTCGACCCTGACCGGCCTTTCGAGATTTCCATTTCGGAATTATAAATCAGATATCTCCGCTCTCACTCCTAGGTCTATAGTGATCACCTCAATCGCCTTTACATTAGGAAACTGGTCGGCAATATCCTGCCAATAGGATTTAAGAGCAACTGCCAGCTCATCCAGGCTCACCCGGCGACCATTAATTATCCATCTCCTTTGAGGGTTAATGCCTTTCCATACTAACAGCATGACACCGCATCCGGCGCTCTCTTCCCGCAGATAATCACCCGCCAGCTGATTGCGGAGCCGTTCACAAAGGTTGGGGCCTGTCCAACCCTTATCAAGCAGCTTCAGTTCGATTGGTATAGGGGATTGCACATTCGTATTTTGCAACCATATATCCATTCGTTGGCTGTTAGCGAGTTCTGGCTCTTGTGCTGTTATATATCGATCATGGCGTTGTTGGTTCAACCAGCCAGCAATCGAATTTCGCATTTCTGTTTCATTCTCGACGCGTTGCCAAATTCGATATGGACTGTCGTTGCCACGCTCCACCCAATTTTTCAGATCATTTAAGCGCCCCACAGTAAGCTCGTAAAGTTGACGATGCGTTTCAGGTATTAACGTTTGTGACTTATGAAAATTACTGACTTGCTCAACTGACCATAACTCAAGGTCACCGTCTTCTTCTGCCTTTTTGTATGCATGCTTGCCCATCCATTGACGATAGTCAGGGTCGGGATGATCGCAAATTAGTTGCTTAATGGCTGAATAACCAGAGCTACCCGGAATTTCGGACAGGAGTTTAAACAACTGATTGCGGGCATCTTTCGCATCGTCTCTTAGCTCGGGTGAATAAACACCACCACCGACTCGGTCAATATCATCTTTTGCAGGTATGTATTTATGCATGAGAACGTACAAGGACTTGAGGTGCATTGCCGTTCGAAAGCCCCCAATTTGAGGACGTCCAAATCTGTCGTCATCAAAAAGAGAGGTAATGAATATCTGGGCTGCTCGTGTTGCTGAGTTTAGATTGAGTCTTGCCAACCATTTCTCTAGCCCAGGGATGCCCTGTTCTGGATCACAATCAACTCGAAGCGCATACCATATTGGAATTCTGTCAGGATCATTAGTCATACCAATTTGTTGCTCCGCCAATAACGAAAGCTTTATCGCTTCGATACCTCCTTTAATTAGTATGTATATGCAGTGATGAAGATTATGAATGTTATGGATCTCATTACTCCCTACCCATTCCAAAAATGCCGGAGCAATCGCAGCATGGAGCCAAGGTGCATGGTAAACAATATCGCTTACAATGTAGTGCATTGGCGTTTCAGAATCAGAATTTTCCAGTTCCCAAATCATTTCCCTTAACACGAAATCTCTGACAAGAAGTGGAAACGACAGATAAGTACGCTCAACCCAACAGGGGAACCCATTAAGTTCCCGTGTTAGGTATCGCAATGCATGACGCACCTGATGTCCATCAAGATAAGAAGGGAAATCTGGATTTTCAATTGCCTCGATTTCAATTCCCGCCATGGCAAAAATTAAGGCATACGGAATACTATTGTCATAGTCCTCCTCAGACCTAACGGTCGGAACATATTTTTGCCATTGGCTAAGCGCACCATCGCGATAAGCGTGAGCGACGGCTTCACCAAACTCTGGGATTAACCCCTTCCAATCAGCGTACTCAGACCGATCCGTTGCTACGTGATGGTTTGATAATTCTTGCATAAGCCAATATCGATCATTGGTTATTTCGTCTGGCCCTAGGTTCGGTGGTTTACGAACCCGATCAGGATTAGCACGCAGGTCAGTGATCCAGGTGTCACGGGCTTTTTCTTCTCTTTGTTGTTCTTTTTCTTGCTCACGCTGCCACTCTGCTTCTTCTTCCCTGTTTTTCAACATTTCCTCTGTCACAGATGGATTGAGCAGATCGTTCAACCGATTCTGCAAAACGGGATCGTCTATTACTGCCTCTTTCAGATCAGTCAGAATCCTCGTAGGTTTATCCGCCTGCTCGTAGACCCGAAAAGCGGTACTGAGCGCCACTAACCTATCATCCGGGAAAGACCGGGAATGCATGTAGCCGAACAGCCTAGGCAAGCTTTCAACATCAAAGGCCCAAAAATGGCCAAGCCAAGATATAGACCAATCATCGATCAGTGGTGCGTTTGAATTCGTTTCCCTGGCTGATCGAGCCTGTTCGACGCTGGCCCAGTAAAGCGCATCGTTCAACTCCAGCCAACCAGGCACAAGT
This sequence comes from Gammaproteobacteria bacterium, assembly GCA_030595795.1. Taxonomy (GTDB): domain Bacteria; phylum Pseudomonadota; class Gammaproteobacteria. Next base: position 7,131 of record JAUVCH010000036.1, on the reverse strand, counting down.
TCACGTAGGTTGCTTTTATGCTCCCTGAAGTCAGTCTCACGCCAAAAACGTAAGGCTGGAACCATTAAAAGTATCGAAATGGGAGCTGACGTCAATACTTCTGGGCTTTTTACTTCCACGAGCCTTTCTACAGCATTGACGGCATGACTTAACAACCATGCGTACTCCTTCGAAACATGGCATTCCCTTCGCTCGACATAAGGAGCCGTATTTAGATAGCCATGAAGGCCATCGAGTAGTCTAACGATTGTCTGTGAATTCCTTTCAATCTGTAATCGTGCGATGTATCTGCCAAGAGCATCACCAAGGCCACTGGCCTTGTATCTATCGTAAGCGGGCAGCTTACCCAGCGAGATAATCAAATGTTTGACACCGCCATCATCAGGCGCTGCCTCTCCAATCAGTTCCGTAAGCAGTTCACGAGGAATCTCGGTATTGTTGCCGTTAAGCTTTTGCCACAAACTCTGTACCTGATCTACGGAACCGCAGTTCATTACTGCACGGACGGAGGCTCTACGCGCATAAATTCCTCGTGCGCCGTCTGCTCCGATAGCAATAAAAGGAGCAACGCAACTCGCCATTTCACCCTGCCATACCAATCTACCGAGGAAAAAGATGGCATCATCATTTTCAATGAATTCAAGGATCAGCCGTTGTACATCCTCAGTAAGATCCGTATTCGCTATCCGTGCAATCGCGCTGTTATCACGAGCTGAACGATCATCTTCATTCGCAACAATTCGACGGACTATGTCTGTAAGTATCTTTCGTCTTGCTCGCAAAGGCAGTCTGGATGGATCACCACCTTCAACGGCAATTTCAGGGTGAATGGATAACGACCGACGACAAATCTCGTCATCGAACAAGATGAGCCATGGTAAAATCGGCCTAAGTCGTGGTGTAACAATTTTCTCACCGTATTGCTCGCGAAAAAAAAGGGATTCGACTAAATGGCGACTATTCCCCGTTTTCAGTAACTCATGAAACCACTCTGCGGCAAGTAATTCACGGACATCTCGATGTCTAAAGCGCACGGCACCAAAGATGAGATCATTAAAAACTCCTCGTTCCAGCAACACTCGCACATCCTGTGGATCATCCCAGTCGTCAAGGATCTTTTCAGCCTCAATACCAGGTTTGTCAGGTGTAGCGTCGGGTACCATTATTCCTGGCTCACCTGTCAGCAATACCGCTGCAGCCAATCGACGAATACCTTGTCGACCTCGTTCCAAATTTAGCGGTTGTCGCTGAGCACGGTCGGTGTTGTGGTCATCGCGCAACCGCCGGTCGATGTTATGGCGAAGCAACTCCAGTCTGCTGCCCAAAGCGCTGTCTTCCGCCCACTTGGCCAAAATACCTTCGAGATCGAATGGGCGCTCCGCCAAGCCCCAAAGGCTGCTACGTTCAATCTCGTGTATCAAACGGTCAATATTCTCAGCATCGCGAACCTCACAAAAGCGCCGAACTCGCTCTTCGTTCAAAGGCCGCAAGGTGTAGAGTGTAAGTGCGCTTTCTACCTTAGAATGACTAACAGTGTCGCCATCCTCATTTTGCTGTGGAGCAGCTAGAAACAGGATTTCATCTAAAAAACTCCGATCTTCTTTAGGGCGCCACGCATAAGGTCGGCCAGAGAGATAAATATGTGCCCTGTGAGCGGATCGATTTATGGCTTTACTGAAAAGGCGTAGCGCTTTTTTGAAGGCTCTGGGATTTTCTAACCGCGCCTCATCAACCGAATCGAGGAAAAACCATGCTTCTTCAGCTGATTGCAGCCATGAGTCGAATCGGATTTCGGTTCCTATTTCAAACGCCTTGTAGAAATCCCCTTCGATATCTTCAATCCGGATAAAAAACGAAAGCTTTCCGCATTCTGATAAAACTTTTGCCTGATGACGCAATTCCTCGGTTTTACCTGCGCCCGCTTCAGCCAGGATGACACAACGATATTCCTTATTCATATCATCCCAAGTCTTGGGACTAACGTGATCCCAAAATGAGAGAGCTTCGTCGTTTTCCGCGTCCCCCTGACTATGTGGAACTGGGGAAAATTGTCGATTTAGGGGAATGTAGTCGTCCATTATTTTGTTTTTTTGTATCCTGTTTCCAGTGTGCGTGGACTCATAAACTTAGGATCCTTTTATGGCTTGCGCTAAATATACCCTGCACATACTCGCTAGGCACGTTTTACATTTCGCGGATTCAAAAGATAGCCCTGGGTACTTCCTCCACTGTGGGAGGAGTCTATGAATACAGCAAGTGCCACGGAAAGAATAGCGCAGTGGCCGTTATATGACTACTCTCATGCCCGGCTTGGCATAGTTAGGGATTAGCCGCTTTTGGCACCAAACCATAAATTCCAGCAAATCACCCAAATAACCGCTTCAGTAAATGCCTCTGTGGTCAGGGTGACAATCGGGCAATGTCCCACTTTCCTTCGGCAGTCAATTGATATTTGAAACGATCATGCAAACGACTGACGCTACCCTGCCAGAATTCAAAATGTTGAGGTACGACCCGAATACCGCCCCAGAAATCGGGCAGCGGTACATCCCCTCGAGCGAATTTGTTTTTCATCGAATCGTATTGCATTAACAAAAACTGTCGCGAGTTAATCCGTTCGCTCTGGCGTGAAGCCCATGCTGCCAACTGGCTTTCAAAAGGACGGCTGAGAAAGTACTTCAACGACTGCGATTTCGGAATCTTACTGGCAATGCCTTTCAGGTGAACCTGGCGATCCATTTCATGCCAGGGAAAATGTAGGCTTACACGATTATTGTTTTCGATGTCAGCAGCCTTGTAACTGCCATAATTGGTAAAAAAAGTAAAACCATCCTCGCTAAACTGCTTCAACAATACGATACGCTGAGCAGGCTGACCATGACTATTTACTGTCGCCAGGGTCATCGCTGTGGGATCGGATAAACCGAAACCGATCGCGTCCTGCATCCACATTTCAAATTGCCTGAACGGATCTTCATCGAGCTTATCCAGCGGCAAGCCGTCTTTATGATATTCGCGGCGTAAGTGATCTAAGTCCACAGTTTTATCTCAGGTTTTGACAGATAATTTTTCGAATGGTTATACTACAGTCCGCATCGCGTGGATACTTGATCAATATCAAGAAACTGTTTTTGATTAAGTAATATGCTAAGCGGTTACTAACCAAAAAAGAGGAGTTGTTTATGCTTGGTCACATTACTGGTTTGCTTTTTAGTCCAGAAACCGCATGGCAAAAGATCAAGACTGAGCTTGATCAGGGTTCATGCCACACCACAGTGCTGATGATCATACTCGGCCTTATCCCCCCTGTTTCCGGGTATATCGGCACCACCACGATCGGTTGGCAACTTGGCGCGGGCGATCCGGTAAAGCTAACTAATAGCAGTGCCGGTTACATATCGGTATTATATTTTATAGCCATTATTGTTGGCATCAATGCAGTAGCCCTGGCGATACGCTGGATGTCGGAGACCTACGATGCTCAGGTGAGCTATCAGCACTCTCTGGCTTTGTCGACTTTCACCGCAGTACCTTTGCTGCTGGTTGGTATCTTTGAAATATACCCCGTGCTCTGGATAAACTTCCTCGTCGGCCTGCTGGCGTTGGCGCTCTCCGTGCGACTACTTTATACAGGGGTGCCCATAATTCTCGACGTCGATAAGGAACGAGGGTTTCTTTATTCGAGCTCCATATTAGCCTTTGGCCTGATTGCCCTGGTCGCCATGCTGGTCATCACCGCCTTGTTGTGGGGTCTGGGTCTGGAGCCTTCTTTGACTAGTTAGCATCGAACAACGGGGAGTGAATTTGGTCGCTGAATTCAATCGAAATTGATCCTCTGATGGGATAATTAGGTTTAATGCACCTGGAATTAATCGTGATAGACGTTGGAGCGTCAAATAGTATAGCCTCTGGGGCGTTGCTTTGGATTTGGTGCGGCATAAATATTTAATCTGTATACTCTAATTGTCTACTATATGGTATATTTTGCCATATGGTAGCTGAATTGCTTTTCCGAGATAAGTATCTTTATATGGACGGCGCAATTCGCGAGATGGTGATATGGCGTCTTCCTAATACGGATAGCGAGAGACCGCATGGCCTCAAATACCGGCTTTTTTACGGCTATCCAGATCAGTGCCTGATTCGCTACGACAATGAAAGAGGGAAAGGTGATCATCGGCATGACGAAGATAGGGAAACACCTTATGCATTTATCTCTGTCGAACAATTAGTCAGTGACTTTAAAACAGATATCGAACACTTGCGAGGTGGGTAACATGAACAAACAACATATTCATATTGGTGTCGAAGACGCAAGTCGTGGTTATGAACGTTTTATCGATGCCTGGAACAAGGCCGAGACAGGCGAGATTGGCCAGACAGAGATTCATCTTAATTTCGAAAATTTCGCTATGCTCGTATCCGTGTTAACACCCAAAAGACTAGAGTTGTTAAAAACGCTACGTCAAAATGGACCTTTGAGTGTCCGCGCTCTGGCAAAACAATTAAAGCGAGATTACAAAAATGTACATGCCGATGTTGCTTCGCTTGAGACGGCTGAACTTATTCAGCGTTCTGAGGCTGGGTTGGTTCTTGCACCATGGGATGTTATCGATGCGCATTTGCGATTAGTGGCGTGATTGAATTTTTTGTAAATTTGGCGCCTTAAACACGAGTGGTGCACTTGGAACTTGAATTCACCCTATTAAAGTATTTAAGGGGCTTTGACCCTGGCCTTTGATGATAAATAGGGTGAATAAGAAAATCATCCATATTTATAACCGCGAAAAAGATTTACATTTTTAATAGCTCTCTCCATAGCTTTATCTCCATTAATATACTCACCATCATTAAATGATTGTGATTTATTATCTTTACTTATAATTTTACTTTGAGCTTTACGACGAACATCTTTTTGTTTATTTTTATTTTTCTTAATCATCCGATGTAACCTCTTTGATAGTTAACAAGCTATGCTCCAATGAGATTCTTAATAAAAATTTCTCCATGTACATCAAGTATAGCTCCATATATTCTTTTTTCAGGCTAGGTTTATTTGTTGATACACATAATACGTAAGGTATCGAATCAGTGTGATTATGCACTATGGGATAACAAAACAACGATCCTAGTTCATCCGTCTTCTCATCTGGAAGAATAAACTTTCTTTCAGTCTCAGGTTTTTCGCACTCTTTACGTATATCTGGAATTAGCACTGGTCGTCTAGTCCTAAGGCATTCACTAATAGTGCTAGTACTTCCCTGCAGCGAACTCATTTTTGTTATGGGATGCCTACTGTACGGCTCCCAATGGAACCAGTCAGCTGGTTTATTATCTATTATTTCAATTAGTCGAACCCGAAAGGTAGTATCGGGGCACAATTGACAAAAAAACTCATAAACTGATTTACAGATTAGTTTAATTTGTGCCTCTGGCTGAGTTATTTTTTCGAATACTTGTTCTCGAGTGAATGCTGTCTCATTATTCACAAGATCTTGCGAAACCTCCGCAAAACGCTGAGCCTTTACAGCTACTGGCTGCTCTAAAATTTCTAATAAAAAAGAAAACATATTTGCTAATTCTGTATCTTCCTTCTGTATTTTTTCTTCTATGTAAGCAAATAGAGCTTGCGATAAAAAAATGAATAAGAATACCACTACGCAAATAAATAATATCTCACCGTCAATTGCACTAGTTAGTGCGTCAGGAAAAACTTTTTTAATCGAGTCATTAAAAGCACTGTTTTGAAAATAAAGCGCTATAAAATATGTAGGCATCGTAATCATAGTTGCTAAAAATAAACGCCCCCATCCAGACCTTGTTGCCTTATAAAGAAACCGAATAGCTCGATAAAATTTACTTCTAAAATTTAGTCTATTTATTATCAATGATAATTAATTCCTTAAATCATGATGAGATAATACAGTAATCAAATAAAAATAAAAGCCATTAAATGGTAGCAAGATGTACGCCTACAACTCATTGTTTATACGCGCATTAATCTGATTCTTCTCCTAGAATAATATTAAGCGCAGACTCCATTTAACAGACCTAAACCGCAATAAACTTTAAATTACCATTAATATATAACACTGTTTATTAAGAATTAAAGAAGCCTGATGTCATTTTAATCCATTCCAATTTTTTAGTATGAATGTTTTCGTTATCCTTTTTTCATTTACGTACCCAACGCCGAGCTATGCGGAGAGCGGAGCGATTCCGCATGAGCGTTTTGTTATAACCATATTTTTATTTTGGCTATTTTTAATAACTCTTGGATTATACGATGAATTTTGATTTTTCTTTCATGCTCCCATTGCGCCGGATCGTCCGTTCCTGTGTTTTCTGGCGGAATTGCAGTAACAGCGGCAAAAACGCCAAACTGTTTTATTTGGTTGTTCTCGTTTTCGTATTGTGCCCACTTTTTATTAAACCTCTTCAGGCTTCCACCTTTAAGGTTATGGATGAAAATATCTTTAGCTCTTTTGTGTCTACCGAACTCAGAGAGAAGATAAGCATTGAGAGAAATAGTATCACTCTCCAAAACATCTTTAAAATCGAAGAATTGCTTACTAAATTCAGAGTATTCGTTATCGAATCTCTCTCTTCTATAGCTGACTTCTTTGTAGCGGATAGTGATAAATCCAGCAATAAGAATGCACAAAATAGGGATAAGGATGATTGGTTCCATGTGAGTATGATTGTCTCTATATTTTCCGGTATCTGGTTGTTCTGGTGGATTAGTTAGTGTCTATGGTTATAACAGTTTCTTCGAAGGCTGCCTGTAAAGTAGGTACTATACAGGCGTCCTTCTAGTTCTGAGTACCTCAGGGTACCTCAGGGTCAGAGCCATATACGACAATTATACCGTATTTCACGCCCTGGTTAGATGCCGTTAATGAGTGCCTACAAGAAGGGATGATACGCTTAAGTCTTCGTCGATTTCTGGCCAATGAATACCTTCACCATCACCTAATAGTTCCCAGTTTTCACGTTGAGACTGTTTAGTACCTGGTGAATTCAAGTCCAAAGCGCACCAGCTAATGAAGAGATAGGACACCGAAGGTTTGTCTGGTATTTTGAGGTTTACCACAACACCAAAAAACCGGAGCCTTCGATGTCCTATAGTCA
>JAUVCH010000049.1 GCA_030595795.1 Gammaproteobacteria bacterium | reverse complement strand
TGACTATAGGACATCGAAGGCTCCGGTTTTTTGGTGTTGTGGTAAACCTCAAAATACCAGACAAACCTTCGGTGTCCTATCTCTTCATTAGCTGGTGCGCTTTGGACTTGAATTCACCATAACCATCGTATCTGGATTTGCTGTCGGCACGTTATTCACCCTGTTCGTATTACCGGTGCTTTATACTTATTTCGCCCATGATCGGCATTTAGCGGTTGAAGAGGAAACCATCTAAGCTCTTTAATCATAGCCTAAAAAACCTTATTACTGTATGCTGCGCAGCCTTCGGCGAGGACTCTCGCCTGGCATTCCTTCGATTAGAGATATTTAATGAGTTTTACTGCTCTGGGCTTATCCAAACCCGTTCTTGATGCTGTTAGTAAACAGGGTTATGAAACACCTACACCGATACAGGCGCAGGCTATACCCGCGATCATGCAAGGCAAAGATGTCATGGGCGCTGCTCAGACCGGTACCGGAAAAACCGCAGGATTTACCCTGCCCATTCTGGAACGATTATCGAAAGGCGAGGCCGCAAAGAATAATCAGGTTCGTGCTTTAATACTCACCCCAACGCGTGAACTCGCGGCACAGGTCAGCGACAGCGTTGCGACCTATGGTGTCAATCTGCATCTACGTTCAGCCGTTGTATTCGGTGGTGTAAAAATTAACCCGCAGATGATGAAGCTACGCAAAGGCGTGGACATTCTAGTCGCTACCCCCGGCAGGCTTCTCGACCTTTATGGTCAAAATGCAGTGAAATTTAACAGGATCGAGATTCTGGTGCTCGATGAAGCCGACCGCATGCTCGACATGGGTTTTATCCACGACATCAAGAAAATTCTGGCTTTATTGCCGAAACAACGTCAGAACTTGATGTTCTCGGCTACCTTTTCGGATGATATACGTAAACTCGCCAAAGGCATGGTGAACAACCCGGTTGAGATATCAGTCACACCGCGAAACAGTGCCGTAAAAGCCGTAGAGCAGTTAGTTTTGCCAGTCGATAAGTCAAAGAAGTCCGCGTTACTCACGCACTTGATCAAACAGAACAAGTGGCAACAGGTGCTGGTTTTTTCGCGGACCAAGCACGGTGCCAATCGCTTAACTCGCCACCTGGAAGGTAAAGGCATTAATGCCGCTGCGATACATGGGAATAAGAGCCAAAGCGCTCGAACCAAGGCATTAGCCGATTTCAAGCAAAACAAAACTACGGTATTGGTAGCCACCGATATCGCAGCACGTGGCCTCGATATCAGCCAGTTACCACATGTGGTCAATTTTGACCTGCCGAATGTTGCCGAAGATTACGTACATAGAATTGGCCGAACGGGTCGGGCCGGCGCTAAAGGGCACGCAGTGTCGCTGGTCAGTGCCGACGAAATAAAACAACTACGCGATATTGAAAAATTGACCCAGAAGATAATTCCGCGTGAAACCATCGACGGCTTTGAACCGGATCATAATCTGCCCGAATCAAAATTAAATAGTCAGCCAGCTAGACCCAATAAACCGAAGAAAAGAAGACCTGACAATAGACAAAGAGCCTGAGTTAGCCGAATAGTTTCATCTATGCTGGGCCTGGTGAGCACCATAGGCCCTGGTCGCCTTTGATGCCGTGCGCATCTGTTGTTGCTGTTGCAGCACCGATTGCTTTAAGACACTGAGTTTTTCCACTACTTGCTGATTCAAGCTCTGCAAATGACGGGATTTGATCACGTCAATCTCATCGATTGAGTCGGTAAATGCCTTTATTATCAAAGGTTGGCGACGGGCATCCAAATCGGCAACTGCGGCAAAATCACTCTCTTCGAGAACGCTTAGAATTTCATCGGTTAATGAGATCGCCTGGGTTAGTGCAGCAATATTGCCCATTATTATTTACCGACGACCTGTATAGGCTGAGATTGTTTTGCCTCATCAGGAATCTGCATCCACCCCGTTCTAATTTCACCCATTAATTTAGCCACCTCTTCCAGCTTGCCGATGTTATTTTCGACATTAGCCTCAAGTAGTCGCATATTCATATATTCATAAATGGCCTCTAGATTATTCACCAGGTCGTTTTTATGTTCAGAATCCAGACAGGCATCGAGTCCCGAGATAATTCCAATAGCTTTACCGATTAATTTACCCTTAGCACCACTGTCACCTTGCTGAATAGCACCCTTGGCCTGACAAATTCGCTCAATCGCACCATCTATTAGTTTCAGAATCAAAACATGAGGGTTAGCGTAGGCGATCGCACTGTTATCCGTGGCCTGGTATTGACTAAGCGCAGATTGAGCAAGATTATTCATATTTTTTCTCCGGTTCACTTATCATCCTTTATCGTCAAATAAACCATTTTCTTTAGAGGTATTTATCGACTGGACTATCAATTATTTCCGATAGAATTTGGTTCCGGCAAACTAGCCAACTGCAGGGTAAGGAAAGAGCTGGTTTGATTAAACTGTGCTATCAACAGATCTAGTGCGGTAAACTGTTTAATCAATCTAGCCTCGAGGCTCTCAAGACGCGCATTCAGATCGACGCGCTGCTCTTCTATATCTTCGAGTGTATCATTCAATCCATCTTCTCGGGATGCAATTAAACCATCGGAGCCCAAAAAATTGTTCACGAGGTCATCGATGCTGAAACCCAGTCCCTGAGAGTAGGAAACCGTACCACGGCCGCCGGTGATACCACCCACTATTTCCAGTACCAGTCCCTTGCTATCGCCACTATCACTTGTTAACTGTCTGCCACTGCCAGTCGCCGCTATACCATTAATTGTTCCAGCAACATCGACACCGACTGTTCCGCTAGCAACCGAAAAACCCAGATCATTGCTGGTATTGGTATCTATCACGGTAAATTCCACATTCGACTCCGAACCATACTTCGTCGAGGTGATATCAAATTCGTTGTTAACACTATCATAGACGACAGATACTGAAGCCCCTGCGCCTTTAAGCGTATCATCATCGTTGATTTGAGCCTGGATATGAGCAGCCAGGGCATCGCCATCAGCATAAGTTCCCTGGGCTAGCGTGATTGAACTCGATGTCGCTCCATCCACTTTTAGCGTGAAATTGTCGTTATTGCTGTCAATAATCAGGGCATTAACGGTAGTACCATTAAATTCACCTTGTGTCGCCAGCGTGGTGATATTGACCGAATAGCTTCCTGGCGTTGTATCTACGGTGCCAGAAATATAGTTAATTTCATTATCAGTCGGTTGCCCTTGCCGACCAAATAAGGCTTCGACCTGCTCCGGAAAGTTCGATAAGGCATCGTCGAGGATAGTTTCGTCGACATCCAGAGTGCCCGTCGAGGAATTGGTGGTAATGCCGAGGTCAGCCAGAGATCTTAGATCACCCGATAGCTGTGAGACGGCGTCAGAAATAACAGACCCTAATTGTGTAGAAAGACTACGCACTGTGAAGTCGCCTATCAAAATGCCAGCGGAACCAGTCTCTGCGTCGTAAGCAGTTAATGTATTCACATTGGTGATCAGGTCGTTATAATTCGTTACAAATTCATTTATCGCATTTTCGGCGGGTTGGCTGTTTTCGCTAATATTAAATTTAACCAGAGTCCCTACCTCGGCTTTTAACAGGTCGAGTGTTACGCCGCTGATCGCTCCCGATACTGTGTTAGTTTCCCGAGTAATATCAAGGCCGTTAATCGACAAAGCAGCATCCTGTGCGGCAACTGTTTGTGTAACGCTAGTCTGGGCTGACGCATTAAATGCCAACTGCGAAAGACCCGAATTGTCGTTGTCGTCGCCATCGCCGTCACTAGTTACGGTAATTTGCATACTATTTTTAGCGCCGGTACTCTCGGAAGTGAGTAACAGCCTGTAGCCGTTACCATCGTTCACGATAGATGCCTGCACACCGAAATCATTATCATTGATATAGTCACGCATGCCTGACAACGTGGTGTTGTTGTTGGCTGCACTAACGGTAATAGTTTGTGTCGCTTTCGACGTATCCTGAGTGAAAGCATAAGGACCAGTCGATGTTTCACCAAACTGAATCGTTAATGTCCCAGTACCGATGGTATCGTTGATATCCGCGAATGCTGTTGCTGCGTTGGTTGCTAGAGACTGAGCCTGGGCAATAGCAGACACTTCGATAGAATAATTTCCTGGATCGGCAGTATTTTCAGTCGTCGCGGTAAATATAGAACTATCAGAAATAGTATATTTCTTGGCATTGAAAACTGTGGATGACTGTAAATTAGCCAGGCTGCCCTGGAATAAAGAAAGCGAACTTTTCAGCGCACCGAAAGCCGAAAGCTCGGTAGTTGCGTCTGCTTCCTGTAGAAATAATCGATTCTCCGTGGGAACCGCTTCTGCACTCACCAAACTTGCAACTATCCCGGATAGATCGAGTCCTGATCCGACACCAAGTGAACTGATAGCCATAGCTTTTTACCTATCCTGTTAAATTGCCAAGAGAAGAACCGAGTATTTCATCATACGGATCTAGATATAAAAATGAGAAGGGGCAGTTATCCACCCCTTCTCATCAATACCTAGCAAATTATAGACCATATTAAATCAGGTGCTCTCGGAAAATAGTAACCCGGGCGGGACTTCTCCCAGAGTTTCCGCATTTTCGCGAACATCACGCAGGTGACTGGCTATTGCTAACACCTCTACCGTAGGTATTTGCCGGATTAAATCTCCACTATCCCGGTTAATCACCTTAATCACGGTACGGCCACTGGCTTCATCCAAATTAAACGACAAGTCTCGATGAACATTCTGGACGAAATCATTGATCTCGCTGACTGCCTCACGAATATCGGCAGATTGTTCGACTAGCTGGGGCTGTTTATTGCCTTCTACCGGCAAAGCCTGGCCTTCGCTTTCGCGTAATTTACCTGCTTCCTGATTTTCATTAGGTCTTGAGATATTAGTCACTGGTGACAATCTTGTCACCGTTGCGTTTGTAGTCTCGTTAACCATAATTAGATCTCCACTAAATAATCAAACTGGCCAGGGATATTTTCCTGACCAGTTATTATTATCTAACCGTTACTGAAGCAGTGCCAACACATTCTGCGGTGCAGAATTCGCCTGAGCCAACATCGCGATACCTGCTTGCTGAATGATCTGATTACGTGTCAGTTCAGCCGTTTCTGCGGCAAAATCTGCGTCACGAATACGTGAGCGAGAAGCCGAGAGGTTTTCTGAGGTGGTTTGCAAATTAACGATACTAGACTCGAAGCGAGTTTGAACCGCACCCAATTCACCGCGAAGCGAATTGATCTGGTTTAGGGCTCCTTCGACTGTAGCAAGCGTCTGGAATGCATCCTGACGGGTTGTTACATCGATATCCAGGAGGTCAACCTGAGCTGAGTTACCCGCCGCACTTACCACAACATTCGTTGAACCCGTGTCACCCAGAACAGCAGTAGCCACAGTAGCTGTAAATAACGGCGTGGCAGCAGTATTCAAATCGTAATTACCATTAATTACAATACTGGTTAAGCCCGCATTATCAACCCGTAAAGCCGCTTTTAAGTTGGCGTCCGCTATCACGGAATCGCCCTGTGCTGCGGTGTCAATGGCTGTGTTAATCGCGCGTACCGCTTCTTCCATACTAGTGGAAGCGACCACCCCAGTTGTCGTAAACGCCGCAGCAGCACCATCCACTGTAAGGGTCACTTCGGCGAGGAATGAGGCAACACCAATGGCTGGATCATTAATTTGATCCTGTGAAATACCACCAGCCGCCAGCGCATGCTCTGAGGAACCCAGCACACTGGCACGTGAATCAACACCAGTAACCGCAATAGTCTGACCCTGATTAGCACCGACCTGGAAGAACAGGTCAGTCAAGCTACCATCTAGTACGCGTTGTCCGTTGAATTCGGTGGTAGTGGCGACACGGTCAACTTCTGCAATGAGTTGCTGAACTTCGTCGTTGAGTGCCTGACGGTCACCCGCTGAGTTAGTATCGTTGGCCGCCTGTACTGACAATTCACGTATACGTTGTAATGAACTACCAATACTGGCAAGCGCGCCTTCTGCAGTTTGCGCCAGTGAAATACCGTCGTTGGCATTTCGTACTGCCTGATTCAAACCACGAATCTGACTGGTGAAGCGTTCTGAAATCGCAAGGCCCGCCGCATCGTCTTTGGCGCTATTGATACGCAGACCAGTAGACAAACGCTCCAATGAAGTCTGCAGAGCACTTTGAGAATTATTCAAAGCGCGCTGAGTATTCAGCGATGCTATGTTTGTGTTAATAAATTGAGGCATTGTATATCTCCTAAGCTGTACGCTAATTTGCGCCAAATATAAAGTTTAAGGGAGTCAGAAATTCTAGTAAACATCCCTCTCGCATAGAGTTAACGGCTAACGAGTCGGAAACCTTAGGAAAAATTTATTATATTTACGATTGATTCGAAATATATTCGGAGTTATACAGTAATTTATTATATTTCAACAAGTTAAGTAAAATTACATACAATAAAAGTTAACTAATTCACTTTGTTTTACAACTTATAGATTAACGTAAAAAGTTAAATAATGAGGAACCTGTAATACGCGAAAAAATTGCCTGAGCCGCATCTAATGTCGTCTGTTCCAGCGTCAACTGGCTAATCGCCTCGGCCAGATCGGTATCGCGTAATTCCGAAATCGTCGACTCCTTGATAAATATATCAGCGTCATTCGATAGTTTCTGACTCTCCAGATTATTCATTCGCCCGCCAATCGAAGTGCGTATTTCTAGAGTACGATTTAGGAACGTATCCAGATCGTTGAGGAATTCGCCCATGTTAGCATCACGCCGAACCGGTGCGGCGTTGCTGTTCATGGTATCGGCAAAGTTTTGTACCGATTCGAAGATATCTTTATATTGCCCCTGACTGACCGTAAAAACGTCACCAGCCGCGGGAGCACCGGTAATCGATGTACCTATACCCTGGAAATTGATATCCGTACTATCCGTATAGGTGGCAGCAGTCACTATATTCGCACCGGCGGTGACATCGAACACATCGTAAGTTCCTGGCGCAGTAAACCTGATCTCGTAAGTACCTGGCACATACAACGAGGCATCGGTTACTCTCGCGGGAGCCATAACGCCTGTCCCTGCATTTCCCGCTGCAGCCAGTTCGTTTAGGGCGGTCGCACTTGTTAGCTGCAAAAATACTTCGCTACCCGGATTATCCACCGTCATCTGGCGGGTTTCACTGACTTGCAGCGAACGCTGTCCATCGTCACCGTTGTAAATCACGTGACTGAGAGATCCAGTCAGTATCTGGGTAAATGGTTGCGTGTCGTTTTGAAAACCGGCGAAAAGAAAGTCACCATTGGCGTCACGCATGTTGCCGAGAGCGATTATTTCCTGCAAAATTCCCTCTACTTCTGTACCAATAGCACGCGATGAGGTGGCATCAAGGGTACCATTGTTACCTTGAACCGCGAGCTCCTTGAGTCGGTGCGAGATAGTACCAAGAGAATCGAGCGCGGTCTCCTGGATACTAAGACGGGTTTCTGCAGTCGAAATATTAGTTTGATACTGTTCCTGAATGGATACCGCCTCCTGAAGCTCCAATATCCTGGAAGACGCCGCTGGGTCATCCGAGGGTTTGTTTATTTTCACCCCGGTTGATATTTGCTGCTGCAATTTGGATAGCTTAACCTGCTGCGCGCTAAAGGACTCTATGCCCTGTCGAAACATTTGTGTCGTCGATATTCTCATGGCCTACCTCGTACTATTAAGCAAAGTTTCGAACATAGTCTGTACCGTACTGATGATACGCGCAGTCGCTTCGTAGGCCTGCTGATAGCGAATCATATCGGCGGCTTCCTCGTCAAGATTGACGCCGACACGGGAATCTTTACGATCAACCGCCTGCGTAAGCAGAGATTCCTGTGCATCGCGTTCGAGGAATGCTGCCAATGTCTTCGAGCCGACAAATCCGACAAGAGCCGAATAATCTTCCTGAAAAGTAGTGATACCACCGTTGAGTACGCCCTGGTTTTGCAGATTTGCGAGGTTTAATGCATTTCTATTATCGCCAATACCACCGGCATTAGATTCGACAATAAATACATCACCTGGCTGGGGCGCCCCTGACAGACTAACTTGCCAGCCGTTGGCATCGATTAGCATATTGCTACTAAAAGGGATCGCGCCACCAGCTGCGTAAGCGATTCCGCCAACCACTACATCGACATCGGCTGTCAAACTGGTTGCTGGAGAATTAAAGGTAAATGTAGCTGGGTTTAATAAATTTGGATTGGTCACGTCAGTAACAATACCCTGACTCACATCAATTTCACCCAGGTTACTCAAAGAAGTAATACTACGAATCGGTACTGCTGCTGCGACTTCACGTGGATCGGTCATTACTACCTGTAGTGAACCAGCAGCAGAAACCAATGGTTTGATGGTAAATCTATCTCCCAGATTAGCGCCTGCTCCATTGATGGTGAAAGTCAAACCTTCGAATATTAGTGTTGCTGGCGCGCCATTGGCCACTGTAGCCGTTGTGCCGCTATCAGAAGTTAGATTCCAGTTAGCACCGTCGAATGCAATTTCATAATTATCTAATGTGAGCGCTGTGGCGTCGCTTACGACGGTCGACATGCTAGCCGTACCCGTATTCGAACTGAACGCTATCGACTGTGGTCCCGTATAGGAAAAGAAGTCCTGGCCCAGATTGCCATTTAAGTCCATGCCATCGCGCATTTGCGCATTCATTTCTTCGGCTATAGCTATTGCAGTTCGACCTAGTGCATTACGTGTAGGAATTAAAATGGTACGATGGAAATCGAGCAAGCCTCCGAGTTCACCACCGGTTAAATTATCGCTAATATCGGCAACTGTGATCAGTCCATTATAGGCAATCGAGTCTAGTGTCGGGTCGCTTGTACTAGGCTGGGTTGATAGCGGAAAGGCGACAGTGTTGGTCAACACGGTTTGGCCGTTACCAATAAAAATTGAAATCTGGTTTTCCTGTTCATTCACTACCGTAATATCGACTCGCTCGGCTAACTGGTTAAGCAAATTATCCCGCGTGTCTAAAAGATCAGAAGACTGCTGAGTTAAATTGCCACTGGCGTTAGCCCTGTCGAGAGCGAGATTGATATCGCGTATGGCCACCACCAGATCGTTTATTTCATCGACCACTCGTCGAATTTCTGAAGTAGTATTTATCGTTAATTCTTCGAAACGATTGTCGATGCTTTCAAATCGGCTTGCCAGGGTGTCTCCCATTTGAAGCATCGCAATGCGAGCAGTAGTGGACGTAGGGTCATCAGCGACATCTTGCATAGCTGCGAAAAAATCTTGCAGAATGGGTGCAACGCCGCCTTGCGGATCGGCCAGCACATCGTCTATATGCGAGGTGAGTTCGCTGAATTTGGCGAGGCTTGAGTACACCGACGTTGTGTCGCGGAGCTCCTTGGTTAAAAACTGATCGTAAGCACGCGTAATAGACTCTACATGCGAACCATTACCATAGTAAGAACCACTCTTAAATGTTGGTAAATTAGTTTCAATCTCAACATTTTGCCGACTATATCCATCGGTATTCACATTGGATATATTATGAGAGGTAGTGCTCAGAGCGCGCTGAAAGGTCAGCAACCCCGACACTGCAGTATTGAGCATATCAGGCATTTCGAATATCTCCGTTCAGGATTTTCTGCAGTTGACCACCCTGCATAATCGACAATATCTTGTCGGCGTAGTTAGGATCAGTGGCATAGCCCGCTTTTTGTATCCCTTTCAGGTAAGTGGCATCTTGCCCGCCATGATCCAATGCATTTTGATAACGTGAGCTAGACTGCATGAACCGCACATAATCAGTCAGGGATTCTCCAGCCGAGGCATAGGCCCTAAAGTGGGCGATTTCGGTTCGCATGGCTCCATCACGAAATTCGAGTGTCGGTTTAGTCACCGTGGCACCCTGCCAGTTATTTCCAGCCTTAATACCGAAAAGGTTGAAGGCAGAGCTACCATTGGCATTTCGTATAACGTGCTTACCCCAGCCCGTTTCCAGAGCTGATTGCGCGATGAGTAGTTCGGCGCTGACGCCGAGTGATTGCGCTGCCTTTTGAGCTCCGGGCAAGATGTCACCGACAAATTCTTCGGCTCGATTCCACCCTCCCTGCTCGACAGCCTTAGATTTGCTATCGATCTTCTGTACATCGGTAATGTCATGTTGAACAAATTCATTCACTACTACCGCTGGGTTCTCTGGCTGGTAATCCATTTTCCCTATTGTTGGCGCTTGCCTGGTTTCCTGCCAATGATGCAGCGGCAAGTCTTCACCACCCTTGCCGGAAACCGCTTGCCCACCCGGTAATTGCTGCATGATAAATTTGGTCAGGCCCAGGCCACCCTGTTTCGCTATAGTCAGGGCCAATTGCTTGTCGTGCATTTCCTGATAAAAATCGGTATAGGAACTATGTCCCGATTCGTCGATTACCGCTGCGGAACGCATAGCAGCTAGCATTTGCTGAATAAACAGGCTTTCGAATTGTTGCGCGACGCCTTCGCTTGCGGCAGCCGAATTCTGTCTGGCACCCAGCTTCATTTCGGAAAGCTGGTTGAGATCCAGATAAAAATCGGCTTGCGAGGATATTGCCATGACTGTTGTTCCGCGTTAAATGACTATTAACTCTGCACTTAACGCGCCAACTTGCTTTAGTGACTCTAAAATGGCCACCAAATCACCCGGCGAAGCCCCTACCTGATTGACTGCGCGGACGATATCGCTAAGGGTCACACCCTCAGGAAAACGGAACATGCGATTATCGTCGGCGGTAACCTCGATATCCGACTGGAGATTTTCAGCCGTAGTGCCGCCGCTCAGCGCTTCGGGTTGTACAACATCCACCGTATTAGTAATGGTGACACTGAGATTACCGTGCGATACAGCGGCCGAATAAACCTTGACGTGATTCCCAATCACCACGGTGCCCGAGCGTGAATTAATAATCACTTTGGCTGCCGCCTCTCCCGGTTGAAACTCCAGATTTTCCAGAAAAGACACGAAGCTGACTCGCTGAGATACATCTTTCGGCGCATTCACGGAGACAGTCACGCTGTCTTTGGCGAAAGCATTGTTGGGGCCGATGATATGGTTAATGGCATCGGCAAGCCGCTTCGCTGTTGTGAAATCTGGACGGCGTAGATTGAGTACTATGTGGTTGCCTTGCGCGAATGGATTGGCTATTTCACGTTCAATACTGGCACCATTGGGAATACGACCAACGCTGGGTATATTAATCGTAACCGAAGAGCCATCGGCACCCTCAACTCCAAGCCCGCCAACCACCAGGCTGCCCTGCGCGATAGCATAGATATTGCCATCAACACCTTTTAGCGGCGTCATAATCAAGCTGCCACCACGTAAGCTCTTGGCATTACCGAGTGACGACACAGTGATATCAATGGTCTGGCCTATCTTGGCAAAAGGCGGTAGATCGGCGTGCACTGTAACCGCCGCAATATTTTTAACCTGTGGGTCCACACCGGGCGGAAGAGTAATGCCATATTGCAGCAACATACTCTTCAGACTTTGCACGGTAAAAGGTGTTTGCGAGGTCTGATCACCCGACCCATCGAGGCCTACTACTAGACCATAACCGACAAGCTGGTTGCTACGAACGCCCTGAATCGTTGTAATATCCTTGATTCGCTCTGCCCATGCCGCGCTTTGGAAAGTGACTAAAATCAATAAGATAGCTATTTTTATGTATTTCATCATAAGCTCCTAAAAAGGGAATGCCGGGCTATCGAAGAAGCGGCTTAACCAGCCTTTCGAATTGGCTTCTGCTATTACGCCACCGCCGCCGTAATAAATCCGAGAATTTGCCAGTTTGGTGGACAGGACAATATTATCGGCACTGACATCCTGAGGACGTACCAGTCCCGATAGCCGTATAAATTCTGATCCCTGATTGAGACCGATAATTTTTTCACCGCGAACTACCAGCGTGCCGTTAGGCAGGATATCGGTGACCATGACCGATATCTCTCCATCCAGGCTATTACTCTGAGCACTATCACCCGTACCAGAGAATTCTCTATCACCAGACAGTGAATTATCGAGAAATGAATTGCCATTAAAAGTTGGTAATACGCCTAAAATTGAGGTGGCACCCAGATCCAGTTCATCGTCCTTACCCGTATTTGTGGCAGCCGACTTGGAAGCATTGGTAGATTCTGACAAAGTGATGCTCAACAGATCACCAACACGGAAGGCCTTATTATCTTCGAATAACCGTACCGAACGCCCAGTCTGAAAGATCGAGCCATTGGTGGGTGCCTGAAATTGAACTGTTCTCATATCGACCGGTGCGTATTGCGGGTCGGGTAAGACTTCTATCCGTGTCGCCGCACAGCCATTCAGGAATCCTAACAAGAGGCCCGCAATGGCCAATTTTCGTATTAAACACATGGTGTTACACCCTAGTAGAATTAACTCGGTTAAGTATTGTTATTGAGGAATTGCATCATGCCGTCTGCAGTCGAAATCAACTTCGAGTTCATTTCGTAGGCGCGTTGGGTTTCGATCATGCCGACCATTTCCTCGACAATATTGACGTTTGATGCTTCCAGGGTACCCTGGCTTAGTCGGCCCAACCCAGTTTGTCCTGGCGTACCCGCCTGTGGGGCACCACTGGCAGCAGACTCAACGAAAAGGTTTTCACCGATCGGCTGCAGGCCGGTGGGATTGATAAAATTGGTGATTTGCAGATTACCGACTGTGACGGGAGAGGCCTGACCCGGTAAAGACACACTAACGATGCCATCACTACCAATCGTGATTGATTGGGCATCATCTGGAATAGTTATACCCGGCTGAAGAGTATAACCGCTGGCAGTGACCATCTGTCCCTGATCAGACAACATGAAACTACCGTCACGAGTATAACCTTCGGTGCCATCTGGCAGAATAATGGGGAAGAAACCCTTGCCATCGATCGCTAGATCGAGAGAGTTATCGGTAGTTTCGATATTACCCTGAGTATGGAGTTTTTCGGTGGCAACTACCCTGGTGCCGGTACCCAGAGAAAGGCCCGATGGGAGAC
Organism: Gammaproteobacteria bacterium; assembly: GCA_030595795.1. Lineage (GTDB taxonomy): Bacteria > Pseudomonadota > Gammaproteobacteria. The sequence goes on along the minus strand of JAUVCH010000049.1, from coordinate 18,285 downwards.
GGGTATCCTGCGAGGTCTGACCGCCAACCTGGCGTAAATTTTGATATAACAGGTCTTCGAAGACAGCTCGCGACTGTTTGTATCCGGTAGTACTGACGTTGGCCAGATTATTGGAAATAACCGACAGACGCGTTTGCTGCGCATCCAGTCCGGTCTTAGCTACCCATAGGGCCTGATTCATTTTGACTCTCCATCATTGAACTTGATAGAGATCACTATGCAGGGAGCGTGCCAGGTTTAAAAATCGGCTATGAACAAAGCCTATACGGGGAGAAGTCAGTAGGAAATAGCGGCAAACGGTTTCCAGTAGCGGAAAATACTTTCCTGGGCCGGATCTACTAGATAGGATCTACTAGATCGGTTCTAGCGGCGGCGAGAGTTGATTAACCAGACGCGCCAAATGTTCGACGGCCTCACGGCCACTATCTGTTAAGTTGCCACCATCAACTCGTTCGATGATGCCCTTATCGAACAAACGCCTCGCAGCTGCAGCCACGGCGGGGTCGGCAGCCTGCCCTATTTCGATACCGCCCGGCGTGGATTTCATCCGATAACGGGATAAAAGATTAAATTCATCGATTAATTCAGAATCCAGATGCATATCCTATCCCCTTAAAATAGCAACCGTTAAGGTCTCGACAGTTCTTCGCTATCGGGTTCTGGTACTAGTAAATCAGTCCGATCTATACCCAGTGCCAACGCTGTTGTCGTTGCCACATAAATAGACGAGTAGGTACCGACTAGCACACCGATAATCAATGCCATCGAAAAAGCATGGATGACTTCGCCGCCCAGGAAAAACAAAGAAACCAGTACCAGCAAAGTGGTTAACGACGTCATTAAGGTACGCGAAATCGTTTGATTAATCGAAGTATTGGTAATTTCTAGCGATGTTTTCTTGCGAATCTTGCGAAAATTTTCGCGAATACGGTCGAAAACTACTATCGTGTCATTAAGCGAATAACCGATAACAGCGAGCAACGCCGCCAGCACGCTGAGATTGAAGTCGAGCTGCAGAAGCGAAAAAATACCGAGCGTGATCGTAACGTCGTGGATTAAGGCCGCGACCGCTCCAATAGAGAATCTATATTCGAAACGCAAGGAGACGTAAATTAGAATCGCTATCAGCGCGTAAAGCACAGCCAGGCCGCCATCCTCGGTCAACTCTTCACCGACCTGAGGACCGACAAAATCAACTCGGCGGACGTCGAAACTATTACTACTGGCGCCCTCCAGGGCCTGGATAATTTGTGTACTCAGCTCGGCCTTATCCTGCCCTTCGCGTGGAACGAGTCGGATTAAAACCTCTTTAGCACTACCAAAATGCTGTACCACAGCATCATCGAATCCCTCGGAACCGAGTACTTCGCGTATCGGCTGCAAATCAACGGCTTCACCATAACCGACTTCGATTACACTTCCGCCGGTGAAATCGATGCCAAGGTTGAGCTTTTGCGTAGCCAGGCTGCCAATCGAAATCAGCAGTAAAATCGCAGACAATACCATCGCGGCTTTACGCAACCCCATGAAGTCGATATTTTTATCAATCAGAGTAAACATAGTAATTAAATCGCCAGTTGCTTGACCATCTTACGGCCATAAATCAAATTGATAATCGCTCGCGTACCGAAAATCGCGGTAAACATCGAGGTGACAATACCGATAGACAGCGTTACTGCGAAGCCCTGGATCGGCCCTGTACCAAACCCAAACAGTACAATGGCCGCGATCAATGTCGTAATATTCGCATCAGCGATGGTACCGAAAGCTTTTTCGTATCCGGAATAAATAGATGCTTGCGGCGAATTACCGAGTCGGAGTTCTTCTCGAATACGCTCAAAAATCAACACGTTAGCATCCACTGCCATACCCACTGTGAGCACGATGCCGGCGATTCCTGGTAGCGTTAAGGTAGCCTGTAATACGGAAAGCACCGAAATCAGCAATACCAGATTCAAAGTCAGGGCGATGTTCGCCACCAGCCCGAATACCTTGTAATAAATCGCCATGAAAATGAGAACTGCGATAAACCCGATAATTACCGACATAAAGCCTTTTTCGATATTATCCTTACCCAGGCTTGGCCCGACTGTACGCTCTTCGATAATCACCATCGGCGCGCGTAATGCACCGGCGCGTAGTAATAAGGCCAGATCACGTGCTTCACGAGTACTATCCAGGCCAGTAATTTCGAACCGTTTGCTTAGCTGATCACGGATGGTAGCGACATTAATAACCTGAGATTCGGTCTTTCTTATCCGTATCCTTTCGCCATTGACTTCTCGAAACTCAAATTTATCTTCGATAAACAGTACACCCATCGGCTTACCGATATTGTCGCGGGTTATTTTACTCATGCGATCCGCACCCTTGGCATTCATCGTAATGGTGACGTTTGGCGAACCCGAACGCGAATCAAAACCTGATGCCGCGCCGACGATCTGATCACCAGTGACGATCACACTACGTTTCAATAATACCGGGCTGCTATCGCTTCGTTGATAGAGTCGAGTACCAACCGGCGCCTTGCCGGAGGATTGTGCCGCACTCCAGTCGGTAAAGCTGCCATGAACCAGCCTGAATTCAAGGGTTGCGGTCGCACCAAGAATTTCCTTGGCTCTGACGGTGTCCTGAACACCGGGTAACTGCACTACGACGCGATCATCACCCTGGCGCTGGATGACTGGCTCGGCAACACCAAGTTCGTTAACACGATTTTTCAAGGTCGAAATATTTTGCTGGAGTGCTGATCGTTTTTCTTCTTCTAGCGCGGGCTCGTTGTAACTCATTTCTACAAACCAGCTTCTGTCGTCACTACTATCGATGAAGACAAAGTCACGATACTCATTTTCCAGCGTCAATCGCGCTGCATCGCGTCCTTCAAGCTGAGCAAAACGCACTTTAATGGTACGACCACTGATTTGAACTGTTTTGTAGCGGATCTTCTCGCCACGCATAAAACTGCGAATTTCACTTTCAGAGCGCTGCAGGGCCTTATCAATGGCCGCATCCATATCGACTTCCATGAGAAAATGTACGCCACCACGAAGATCAAGCCCCAGATACATCGGCAACGCGTTCAAGTCTGTTAGCCATTCGGGCGTTGCAGGCGCCAGGTTCAGGGCGACACCATAGCGTCGATCAGATTCGCGTAAAATGTCGCCGATTTGTGTCGCCGCTTTTAACTGTTGCTCGGTATCTTCGAACCGAATTAGAATTTTACCCGTCTCGAGTGCGATCGAGCGGTACTCGATATTTTCGTTTTCGAGCAGGCTTTTAATTTGTTCCCGTTCAGCTTCGTCAATGAGTTTGACCCGGTGCGATATCTGCACGGCCGGATCTTCACCATATAAATTGGGCGTGGCGTAAACCAGTCCGAGCAAAACAACCAGAACGAGGAGTGTGTACTTCCATGGAGCGTAATGATTAACCATAGGGATTAAAGCTTCTTGATAGTGCCTTTGGGTAAAATTGTCGAAACCGCGTTGCTTTGCACTTTGATTTCAACATTCTCGGCGATCTTGCAGGTTAGAAAAGATTCGTCGACATCGATAATCTTGGCAAGAATTCCACCGTTAGTAATAATTTCGTCACCTTTTTTCAACGCTGTGACCATGTTCTTATGTTCTTTCGCCTTCTTTTGCTGTGGGCGAATCAGGAGAAAATAAAATATACCGAACATGAGCAGCAACGGTAGGATTAACTCTAATGTTCCAGCCTGACCACCATCCCCTTGCGCCATCGCGTCGTTAATAAAAAAACTCATTATATTTACCTTTGGTTAAGTCGTTTATGAGGGTTTTAAGGCCTTTCAGCCACCCCTGAGCGGCGCGTATTATGGCACCAGGTGAGGATTCTCACAAGGCGGATTAGGCCCCAGATTGATAATCTTGATAAAATTCTTCGCGATATTCCTCGTAGCGGTCATCTTCTATTGCCTGCCGTATTCTCTGCATCAAATCCTGAAAATAATACAGGTTATGAATCGTATTTAATCGCGCGCCGAGAATTTCACCACATTTGTCTAAATGTCGTAAATAGGCTCGTGAATAATTTTGACAACAATAACAACCACAATGTTCATCGATAGGTCGGGTATCGTCAGCGTGTTTACTATTACGAATCCGCACTATGCCCTGATGGGTATAAAGAAATCCGGTTCGAGCATTACGGGTCGGAATGACGCAGTCGAACATGTCGATGCCGCGACGTACGCCTTCGATGAGATCCTCTGGCTTACCCACGCCCATTAAATATCGGGGCTTATCCTGCGGTAGAACCGGCAAACAATAATCGAGTGTGAGATTGCGTTCCTCGGCTGGTTCTCCGACCGAAAGTCCACCAATGGCATAACCGTCGAAGCCAATATCCACCAAGCCATGGGCTGATTCAAGTCGCAGGTTCTCGTAGGTTCCACCCTGCACAATGCCAAATAATGCATTCGGGTTACCTTGTTGGACAAACTCTTTTTTGCTGCGCTTTGCCCAACGCAAGGACAATTCCATAGATGTCCTGACAACGTCTTCAGAGGCAGGATAAGGCGTACATTCGTCGAACACCATGACGATATCCGAACCCAGGTCGCGCTGCACCAGCATCGACACTTCCGGGCTGAGGAATACACGGGAACCATCCACCGGAGAATTAAACTGCACCCCTTCTTCGCTAATTTTGCGCATTTTCGCCAAACTGAAGACCTGGAAACCGCCCGAGTCGGTCAAAATCGGGCCATGCCAGTTCATAAAGTCGTGCAGGTCACCGTGCTTTTTAATGATCTCAGTGCCTGGTCGCAGCATTAGGTGAAAAGTATTGCCGAGGATAATCTGCGCGCCGAGGGTTTTTAACTCTTCCGGCGTCATCGCTTTTACCGTGCCGTAGGTACCTACCGGCATAAAGGCTGGCGTTTCGACCACGCCACGTTCGAAGGTCAGGCGACCCCGACGTGCCTGGCCGAGTGTTTTATCCAGTGTAAATTGCATATCTTTGGGCGGTTACGGAAAAACCGGCATTCTAGAGGTTTTATTGTCAAATGCGTAATTCCTTTTTAGACTGGAGAAGCTCGCTGAATAACAAAGCTTATTTTCTGGCCTGCTTATTGCTTATATTCATTAGATCAAAGTAAAAAGATAGAAATAATAAATTATGGAGACGACGTGGTTATAGATACGCAAACTGTTAACGTAGAAACACTGCTGGCTAATGCAGGTAATTTCCAATTAGAAGGTGATTTTCAAAACGCCATCGAATGCTACCAGTCAGCCTTAAAAATAGAGCCGATGAATGCAGATATTTATGACGCTCTAGGCTTAACGATGCTCCGTATGGGTGAAGATAAAATCGCCACTGAGCTATTCAAGACCTCGACGACATTAAACCCTGAATCGTCTGATTCGTTCAGGTATTTGGGATTAGCCCACTACGCCTTAAATAACAAAAGTGACGCTATCAAAGCGTTTAATAGTTCAATAGCAATTAATCCAGATAATATTGACGCGTTAATCCATCTTGGACAAATGTTTTTTTATTCTGAAAATTATGAAAAGGCAATAAAATTTTTTACCCAGGCTCATACCATAGACAAGAGCAATCCGGAGCCTTTATGCGAACTATCTGAGATTTATCTTAAGCAGTCGAAATTGGATGCGGCGATAGAAACCGCGCTGGCCGCTTTAAAACTAAGACGCGATAGTATTAAGGCTTTACGTAGTCTAACCATTGCCTACCGAATTAAATCGGAGAACACTCTCTCCACCATATATGCTTTCGAGTTGATCAGGATAGATCCAGGAGAAAGTCAAAATTACGTCGAACTGGTTGTATCCCTTTTCTTTCAGGGAGGGGGTAGTAACATCGGCATGAAATACGCAGAAAAAGCCATAGAGCTTAATCCAGATAACCCAGAGGCCCATTATGCTATGGCGATAGTCCTGTTTCGTCTTGGTGACTGGGATGAAGCAATCGTTAGTATAGACAGGGCACTCAAAGTGGCGCCTGATAACGAAATTTATATCGGCCAGAAAGCCGACCTGTTACATCATCTGGGTCGAAATAAGGAAGCTTACAAGCTAGCGCTGCCGTTAGTTTCTAATCGAACTACTTTCAATTATTACAGTCTCGGAGTGCTCTCTCGTATAGCAGGCGATTATGGCAAAGAAGCGGAGATAGTTAATTTGCTTGACAAGGCGCTTGCGAATAAAAATTTAGAGCCCGTGGTGCGTTCGCAATTATCCTTTAGTGCAGGAGAACTTCACGACAAGCTAGGTCAGTATAACAAGGCATTTTCCTGTATCGACGACGGTAATAAATTACGCAACATAAAATCCAATATTGAGGTAACTGCGCAGTTAGTCACCGAAATAAAGCAACAGTTCAGCAAAGCGTTTTTTAATCAGGCCCCGCGAGCAGAAAGCCCTTCGAACAAGCCAATTTTTATCATCGGAATGCCTCGGTCGGGCACTAGTTTAACGGAGAAAATTCTCGCCAGTCATAGCCAGGTATTCGGCGCTAATGAATTAAATGAAGTTCAAAGTATTAGCCACGACCTTCCAAAAGTAACTGCATCAAGCCAAAACACATTCCCTGCTTGCGTGATTGATTTAACCCCGGAGAATCTTGAATATATGGCAAAAAGGTATCTGGATTTTATTCATGAATTAGATTCGGGAAACCATGCCCGAATTACCGACAAGATGCCGCAGAATTTTCTCTATATTGGCATAATTGCCCTACTGTTCCCAGAGTCTCCCATCATACATTGTGTCCGTGATCCGATGGATACCTGTTTATCCTGTTATTTTCAAAATTTTACTGTAGGAAGTGGTGGCATGGCCTTCACCTTCGATTTAACTTCGCTAGGGCAATATTATAGATTATACGAAGGCGTGATGGCTCACTGGAACCAGGTTCTGCCGGGTCGAATTTACGATATCCATTATGAGTCTCTGGTTAGCAATCCTCAGGTAGAAATAGAAAAACTACTTCAGCATTGCAAACTGGAATGGGAAGAAGCCTGCATGGAGCACGATAAATCGACTCATGTCACCACAACCGCCAGTTACGATCAGGTACGTCAGCCCATTAATACAAAATCAGTAGAACGCTGGCGGCGCTACGAAAAACAACTGGCACCGCTTAGAGCTGCGCTGGAGAACGAATAAACATCGCATCGCCATAGCTAAAAAACCGGTATTTCTGTTCTACTGCGTGCAGATAGGTTCGCCGAATCAAGTCGGTTCCTGCAAAGGCTGACACCAGCATCAATAACGTCGATTTGGGCAAGTGGAAATTGGTGATCATGGCGTCGATTATCTTAAATTCATAGCCCGGTTTGATAAAGATTTGCGAATCATCAAAGAAGGGCTTGATCCCACCATTTTGAGCAGCAGTTTCCAGGCTGCGTACGACCGTCGTCCCCACTGCAATAACACGTTTTCCCTCTGATTTCGTCTGGTTAATCAAATCGCAAACATCTGCCGAAACTTCCACCTTTTCGGCATGCATGACATGCTCGTCGATATTATCAACTCGAATTGGCTGAAAGGTACCGGCACCGACATGCAACGTGATAAAGGCAGTCTTGATGCCCTTTTCCTGTAATGATTCAATCTGTGGTTGACCAAAATGTAAACCAGCGGTTGGCGCTGCTACCGCGCCCGGCTTTTCAGCGTACACTGTTTGATAGCGTTCTCGGTCGGTTTCGACATCATCACGTTGGATATAGGGCGGTAGCGGGATGTGGCCGTGGCTTTCGATTAAATCCAGCCAGCTTTGATTACCTTGTTGGACAAGGAGAAATAAATCGTCAATCCTCTCCTTCATGGTGCAGTGAATATTACCGTCAAGGATTAATTGAGAACCCGGTTTGGGAGATTTGCTCGAACGAACATGCGCCAGTAGCGTTTGCTCATCGATCACCCGTTCGACCATAACCTCAATCTTGCCACCCGAAGACTTTTGTCCAAACATCCGCGCCGGAATAACCCGCGTATTATTAAATACTAGCAAGTCACCGGGATTCAAGTGCGAACCTAGTTCTGTAAATTGCTGATCTTTGATTAACTGGTTTTCCGGGTCTACCAGCAGTAAACGCGAAGCACTACGTTCGGACAATGGTGTCTGGGCAATCAATGCTTCGGGTAGTTGGTAGTCGAAATCGTTGAGTCGCATGATCGGTCGAACGTAAAAAAGCGCGTATAATAGCGCCTAATGCTACCACTTAGTAATGAATTGATTTAAAATCCGCCGCTTCCGGGCCAGCGTGGTGAAATTGGTAGACACAGGGGATTCAAAATCCCCCGCCTTCACGGGCTTGGCGGTTCGAGTCCGCCCGCTGGTACCACCTTAAAAACAACAAGTTAGATGATTTTCACAATCGTTCAAAATTCTTCAAATATCCAACTTAGTCCATATTTAGTCCAGTACTAGGCAATACCGCATGCTTATTTGAAAGGTGTGCTGACGCAACGGGCCAGTCAAATCGATGAACTACTCCCGTACAATTGCAAATTACGTTTCTATATGTGTTTGCCGGATAGGTACTGACGACTTCCAGGCACCAGTCATTCGCCAGCTAGAATTGAATGGGTCTGAACGACCCTGTGCCGACCTTCGTCTGAATACAATACCGGGCATTCATCTATTAATAGAATACAAACAATTGCTGTACTTTTACTTTTTACTTCGATTGGGAAATTTAGACCACGCCATCTGAAGAATAGAGCTTTAGTCCGCTCTCAACTCCCCACCTTTGTGACCTCAAATTTTGTCCGGCAGCACAGGGCCTAAACGTCAGGCCCTGTACGAAGCTATAGATTTAGTTTATAAATCCTCAAACAGACTACCAGCACGCCAGTCGTAAATTTCTGTTGAAGAGCGATTAAAACCGCCACTGACGCTGCTGTACCACCCACTGGCGGTGTTATAGCTACCACCACTGACGCTGCTGTATTTCTCACTGGCGGTGTTAGTGGTACCACCACTGACGCTGCTGGCATACCCGCTGGCGGTGTTATAGTTACCACCACCACTGACGCTGCTGAATGAGCCACTGGCGGTGTTTACAAAACCACCCGTCACAGTGCTATAGACTCCATTAGCGTAGTTACTCCCACCTGCTACCATACCCCCGTATTGTGAATAACTATTTCGACTACCAAGCACCAGGTAGTGAGAGCCTGTTTTATGGGAATTACTCCAGGTGTGGCCATTAAGTTCACAGGTGGTCTGGTCGATATAATCCCCTAGAGAACAGCGGTAATCCAACCACGTATTGACTTCGTCATAACCGACTATCAGATTACCCAGGCCGTTAATTGTATCGGTAGTACCCAAGCCGTTTACTATTTGCAGGTTGATACCGCTCAGTGTGGCGTTGGCGACACCTTTTGTGCTCACCGTTAAGTAGGCATCGAGATCCATCACGTTGCTATTGTTGATCGCACTGATCTGACTGGTGTGATTGCCCAAATCAGTTTGTAACGTAGCAATGATACTATTGGCCGTTGTCAGATCGGCTAGTAATGTAGCCACTGATGCTTCCAGAGCCGAAATCCTGGCGTCTGCGTTTTCCAGGGCGGTAACACGATCATGTAGAGCCTGTACCTTGTGAGCCAGATTCGCTACTGGATGTGTCCCTACGGTGTGATGTGCCATTACGCTGGAAAACCCACTCGATCCGAGCAAAAAGCTGGCGGTCAGTAGATAGTTCAGTATTTGTTTCATTCCTTTTCTCCTTTGCTTTATGTGAATATGTAGCGGCAGCGAAAGAAATACATCCATGATTCGTCTGCGATGGCACGGTAAATATGAGTGCTGATTTGAGGTAACTGGTGTGGATCCAGACTGGTTTCGAGCGGCGTGCTGGGACGCCAGGGACTCTGATCCGGAGTTTCGAATAACATTACAATCCACACGTGCCTCCCTTATGACTAGAGCATTCGATAATCAATTTATCTCTATGTTCCGCGCATCAATCAAGTCATTGTTTTTCTTCTGCTCATCCAAAAGGCAGTTTTATTTGCCAGTGGAATACCACAACGCTACTCCCAGTTAAATGTTTTAGCAAATAACCATTCGTTATAATGTCTATTAAAACATTAGCCAAATTTATTAGAAATTGTATCGGTCTCAAATGGCTAATCGGGGAATCTACGCCTACCTGGTATCGTGATTGGAACCCGCTGCAAAACGGCGGATAAGTTCCCCAAATACCAGGCTCATATGAGTATCTGTACGCGACGATTCAGAAATGGCTGACGGACTATGGTCCATCGATTGAAGGATCTACCGATGTTCCTGCCGAGTGGGAGTATTTCCATGAGATCGCTAACTATATGTTAAGGAAAAATATTGGAAAAGTTTTAGTCTTCTGTACCAGATGCGATTCTATGTACTCGATTGCTGATATTCAGCATGATGACGATGAAGGTAGACCGGGATGGAACTATGAACATCTAAAATGTCCAAATAACCACGATCTATTGTGTGTGGACAACTATCACATACTCGTCAGGCGAAAGAATCAGGACTAGTGAAAAATGCTTACGACCCCACTATTGAAATCTATAGCTCTCATTATTACAACTGTATTTCTAGTTTCAACATCCTCGACAGTTACTGCTGGATGGTTAAGTCCGGGAGATTATGATGAATGTATCCTGGAATCTATGAAGGGGGTTACGAGTAACTTGGCTGCTGCTCACATCGCTAAATCGTGTCGTAAAAAATTTCTAGTATCGGGAGAAAAACACCAATACACTACAACAAAAAACCTTACTTAATTATTTATAAGTTGTTGTTTTTTAGTCTATTTAATATTGTGATGTGTTGATTGGCTCAGATTCAAAATCCCCCGCCTTCACGGGCTTGGCGGTTCGAGTCCGCCCGCTGGTACCATCCCTTTAGTTTCAGTCAAAAAAACAGCACATCCCTGTGCTGTCGTTATTTAATCAGCCTTAGGCCGCTTTATCCTTCGCTTGATGTTCCAGCGTCTTATCAGACTGGCCGATGGTGATTTTCCGTGGTTTCATCGCTTCAGGAATTTCCTTCACCAGCCTAACGGTCAGTAAGCCATTACTGAAATCGGCACCGGTGACTTCGATAAAATCGGCGAGGTTAAATTTACGTTCAAATGAACGATTGGCGATACCTTGATACAGGAAATTTCGCTCTTTTTCGGATTCCACTTTTTTACCGCGTACGCTAAGCACGCCTTTTTCGACCTGAATATCAATTTCGCTGTCGTCAAAGCCGGCTACGGCAAGGGTGATGGCATATTCATTTTCGCCTAGCGATTCGATATCGTAAGGTGGATAACCAGCAGCAGATTTTTCACTACGTAATGCAGTGTCGAGCATAGAACCAAAACGGTCGAAGCCAATGCTGCTGCGGTATAAAGGGGTTAAATCGATGGTATTCATAACAAATTCTCCATTAGAAGCAATTTTATTTAAAGTAACCCGGATATTCCGGGGTTCGGTTAACCACTCTCTTCGAGACCTGGCTACCGTATTACTTAAATGGGAATTGATAAATATTTTTCAAGCAATTTGATTGCTCTAATTATGTTCCTGCTGCCATTTTTCCAGCCATTCGACAAATTCATCAAAAGGTAATGGCCTGGAAATGTAATACCCCTGCACCTGATCGACACCCATCGACTCCAGCAAATCCCAGTCTTCCTGATTCTCAACCCCTTCCGCGACTATTTTCATGTCGAGCTTTTTCGCTAACAGTACACTGGATTCGAGAATAGCTCTTGCCGAGCTGTCACCAGCAGCACCGTTGACGAATGCTCGATCTATCTTCAGTTCTGTAAAAGGAATGCGTTGTAGCTGTTCCATCGATGAATAACCCGTACCAAAATCATCGATAGACAGGTTAAAGCGTTTGAGGCTGAGTCGACTCAAAATATCCAACGCAACCGATATATGCTCCATTAACCGACTTTCGGTAATTTCCAGGGTTATGTCGGAAGACGACAGACCGGCATCGCTGACTAATTCGGCCATCTCATCCGGCCACTTGAGATCACTCAGGGAGTCCACCGATATATTGATGGCTATATTGAGGTCAAAATTGTTTTTCTGTAACCGCCTGGCGTAATCTACTGCTTTTTTACAGACGATTTGGGTCAATTGACCGATAAGCTGGTTTTCTTCGGCCATATTGATGAAGTTATCGGGGCGTATTTGACCTTTTACTGGATGGAACCAACGTATCAAAACTTCGGCACCGACTACCCGCCGGGACGCTACATCTACTTTAGGCTGGAAGTAAATATCGAACTCATCGCGGTCAATGGCCCGTTCCAGTTCATCTACGCCACATTGGGGACCCTGAATAAAAGTACATTCTGACGACACTCTGTTGAAACTATCTAATATATCGCTTAGTTTCGAAAGCGAAATTGGCTTTTCGATGACCCCTATTATTTCCAGATCAAGCTCTATTGCGAGCTTCTCGACAGTTCTTAGCATGCGTATATCTTCACCGCTTGCCAGCACCAGCGAATTCTTAAATTTTAGTCCCGAGAGATGTCGAATAAATTCAATGCCATCCATATCCGGCATATTTAAATCGCAAATTATTAGATCGATCTCTGTGGCCTGTTGATTGATAATTTCGAGTGCCTCTGGTCCCGATAAGGCATTAATGACATTGCCGATTCCCAGATCGTTTAAAATGGTAGTCGTGATTCGGTGCATAATGTAATCATCATCAACCACTAATACGGTAGAGTTTATTTGAGATAATTCAATTTTGTCTTCGATTTTCTGGAGCGGAGAAACTCTTTGAGCTTCTGGTTTACCATTAATGACATTTTCGATTGCAGTTTCTATCTGTCCGATATGCACCAGAAAAAACGGCATAGTCTCTTGAATCGATGGCCAGTCCTTGTCGCGACCAGCGAGTTCAAGCGCCTGGCAAATCTCACCCAGCTCCAGAGCGCCCATGCTCCTCGACGAAGACTTCAAATTATGTGCGGCGTCAGCGAGTTTTGTGTGGTTGTGCCAGGCAAAAGCATCTTCAATATCGTTGGCAATCTCGGGTAGCGACACCAGGAAAGCAGATAGTAACTGTTGATGAGTTTCAGGTTTATCACCGATTGCCTGATGCAGTACAGTCAGGTCAAGTAGCGACTCGTTTTCGAGCGCCTCTACTTTTTCTGTTAACTCTACTTCAGCCTTCCTGACTTCACGCGGTAGCAGTCTTTTGAGCATATCACCCAGAACTTCGAGTTCGACTGGTTTGGAAATTACCTCGTCGGCACCAGCCTTAATACATTGAGCAATGTCATCGTCCATCGCATTGGCTGTCACAGCGACAATTGACACGGCATGCGTGCCAGTAATATCGAGCGCACGAATCTCTCGAATTAATTCATATCCATCCATTAGCGGCATTCGAATATCGGTTAGCAGAAGATAATATTTTCCTGATTTCCACTTTTCCAGTGCCTCCACACCATTTTCTGCATAGTCGACTTCAAATCCCAGAATCTCCATTTGAGACTCCAACAGAACACGATTTACCGGATTGTCCTCAGCGATCAGAATATAAGGATTGGCCAGTGTCAGGGTGGGGAGCGTTTCACTGGTCTGGTCGCTAGTTTGCGCGAGGTCAGGATGTTCGTCGTCCTGTATTTCGGCAAGATTTAGTTCGACCCAAAAAGTACTGCCGACATCAAGGGTACTTTCAACCCTCAGTTCCCCGCCCATCAATTCAACTAATTGCCGGGTAATTACTAACCCAATTCCGGTTCCCTCGGTACTGCCAAATTCGGCGCCCAGTCGCTTAAAAGGCTGAAACAGGTCGTCCCATTTACTTTCATCGATTCCTTGGCCGGTATCGCAAATACCGATTCGTATTCGCCCATGACCGGGATACTCAAGGTTTAAATAGACACTGCCTGGTTTATTATTATATTTTACTGCGTTGGTAAACAGGTTCAGAAATACCTGTTTCAACCGCATTGAATCGGCCTGAACGAGAACATTTCCCAACACCGATAGATCGATTTTCAGCTCGACTTCACGGCTAGCCGCCAGTTTCTCTATCCAGGACAGACTTTCACTGATGATGCTGGACAAAGAAATTGGCTCGATCGAAATATCGGCCTCACCAGCCTCTATACGAGATATGTCAAGAATTTCATCGATTAATATTAATAGATGCTTACCAGCTCGATTGATTTCGAGCGCATTCGATTTATGTTTATCGGTTAAGTCGCCGTCATACTGGAATAACTGTGAAAACCCGAGGATAGCATTTAGCGGCGTACGTAACTCATGGCTCATACTGGAAAGGAATTCGGATTTCGCCTGACTGGCTTCTTCAGCCATTGTTTTGGCCTCAATGAGATCAGATTCGTTTTTCTTTCTGTCCGTAATGTCTTCGATTATGGTGATGATACGTTTCCAGTCATCTTCATGTCCTTTCACAATCGTCGTTATCGAACGTGTCATGAAATGACTTCCATCTAACTTGGTATCAATGCGATCGATCTCAAAATGTCTTTCGTCCCTGGAAAGCGCATCGATTTCACGGGCATAAAACTCTACCCATTCCGCGTCCCACCAACTACTCAAATTGGCTTCCTCGGCTATAAACGCCTCCTTAGAGTCAGCTTCGTGTATGTCCACCAACGCCTGGTTTACTCTGGTAACCGAAGTGCCGGTGACCATTTCACGTAAAATCAGAGGATGATTTTCGAGGTATTCCTGAATATTATCGACGCCCTTAAACTTTAATTTATCGACAACTTTTTTGATATAACTATAGTCTTCTTCCTGTATACCTATATTTAACTGATCCAGTAAATAGGTATAGCGCTCCTCGCTCGATTCCAGAGCGTCAGCAGTTTCTCGAAACTCAGTAATATCCTGTATGACACCGTAAGTCTTTACCGCGTTGCCATTGTCATCGAACTCGCCAATTTCGAGCTCACGAACCTGACGTAAATCTCCGTCAGGCAATACAATACGGTATTCGAAAATATGCCCATTTTCCAGCTCACCAGTTTTGTCGAACACACGCCTGGCCTCCCTCTTATAATGAGCCAGATCTCCTTTGAAAATAAACTGATGATAGTCTACAAAAGATTGGCAACGATCATAAAGTTCGTCATTACTAAGGCCAAAAATACTGCCCAACGAGCCGGAAAAGCGAATCGGTCGATTTGCTACCTCATCCCACTCCCAGAATCCAAAGTGAAGCGTACTGGAGAAAGACTCCAGTTGTGTGTTCCACAACATTGAGTCTGCTTTAGCCTTTGTCAGTTGCCCTCGAAGATCAGCAATTTCATCGAGTAGCTCCTGATGTGAAGCGGGGGATATAGAAGAAGTGTTGTCTTTATTTGTCAAGTTTTCATCTGGCTATAGACGATAGTCAATGCTTAAGTATAGGCACCATTCCAGGAAATGTTTTAGAAATTGGCGAACAGTGTAAATAATATATTAGAACTCGATTAAAACTTACTAATCAGGAAAAATTAATTTATTATGTTGCGCACCACCCTGATTGAAATTTCGAACTCTTCGAAACCTTCTGCATTATCTGCAGGTGCCACTAAAATCAACGATTGCAGCCACTGGATGTTCGTCATCGAGACTGCTTTTTAAGAATTTATGGTTTTAAAGATCGTTGATATAAAAACCTAAGCAATACAAAAATAAAATTGAGGTTATATCCATGAAACGAATGAACTACTCCAACATCACGGCTGTCATTAGACGTATCCATCAGGCCACTCTCCGCTCAGGGAATACTGGAATCCCGATACCCGAACTGCTGGATCAGGATAGAGATTTACGCCTGAAATTACAGGCCCAGCGACTTGAAGATCAACAACGTCGTAATTTCATGAAAACCATAGGGGGCGTTGGACTTGGCGCGAGCCTGGGAACCATGGGAAATATGGCATTTGCAGCTAATGGCTCGGTTAACGGTCAGGGTGACACAAGAGTTGCGGTTATAGGTGCGGGTTCCGGCGGTTTACGGACGGCACACCGACTCATGCAATACGGCTGGACTTCGACAGTTTACGAATCGAATACTCGTGTTGGTGGTCGTATGTTTTCTGATAACAGTTTCTTTAGCGACAACCGGGTCGTCGAATGGGGAGGAGAACTCATATCGACAGAACACACCGCAATTCGTAACCTCGCCCATCAACTGAACCTGAAACTCGAAGACGTCAACAAACTCAGCGTTGGTGAACAGGAGACTTACCTGATCGATGGCCAACTTTATTCCGAAGCCAATCTGATGGACGAATGGGTCGGTGGCCTCTACGACATATTCAAACGCGCTCAGCAAGATGCTCCCTGGCAACCACTTTACAATAGCGAACATACCGAGGCACATATCCTCTACGACCAGATGAACGCAATCGAATGGCTAGAAAGCATTGGATACGCCAGTAACCACTGGGTACATAAATTATTACTCAGCGACCTCGTTGCCGAATATGGCTTACTGGAAGAAAACTCAGCGCTTAATTTGATTTACCTGCTCGCCTGGAACTCCCATAACTCCGGTGGGCTGCCGTTAGCAGGCACCGACGAACGCTTGCACGTAGTCGGTGGCAATGATCTTATCCCTAAGGGCATGGCGGCAGAACTACCCGCTGGATCAGTACAGTTTGAACATCAGCTAATCGAAATTCAGGGGGATCGCAACGGCCCGTACACCTTGATATTTGAAGGTCAACCGTCACAAACCTGCGATAAGCTGGTGATGGCAATGCCTTACGGCATGATTAAACATGTCACTATAGACACGCGCATTACCAGTCAGTTTTCGGTACAGAAAAACCAGGCCATCGCTCAGATATTGCATGCCGATAACGGCAAGGTGCAAATGGAATTCAGCGACCGCCATTGGGACAGAGTACACACCATCGATGGCGAAACAATCAATCAGGCTGCACGCGCCTACTCAAATCCAGACAAGTTCATTTCGACCTGGGAAGGCGAGCCTGGAAATCCATCGCCACTAGGCGTACTGGTTAACTACAACGGCGGTATAGAGGGGAAAACTTTAAGTCCGGCCATTGCGGGTAATAGCTACTTTGGTGTCGCTGATCCGGTTGATGTCGGCCGGTCTATAACTCAAATGGAACAGATCTGGCCTGGTATCAGTGCCAAGTACACAGGCAAGGCACTGGTCTCAAACTGGTGGCAAAACCCCTATTCGGAAGGTGCTTTCGTATCGCCTGCGGTAAATACGATGACAGTCTGGTGGGGTGCCCAGTGGGAAACCGAAGGTAATATCCACTTCGCTGGTGAAGCTTGCGACGAGGAAGTCTGGTCCTACATGGATGGCGCGATCAGGTCTGGTGAGCGAGTAGCCAAAGAAATCGCCCAGGGATAGTAAACTATGTGAACGAGGTCTGAAGCTTCCGGCCTCGTTTTGTTTTAAACTCCGCACACGGTAAAAACTAACAATGGAAAACTAGAGAGAACTCATGAAGAAATTAATGATCGCAATGATAACCGCCAGTTTTATACTGATATCCGGTTGTGAAACCTTCGATGCCTATACCGGCGAATCGAAAACATCTAACACTGCCAAAGGCGCTGGCATCGGTGCCGGTGTCGGTGTGGCGTTAGCCTATTTAACCAACCGTAAGAAAAGCAGTAAAGATCGAAAGGAAGCCATGTTAAAAGGCGCTGGAATCGGCGCAATCGCTGGTGGCGGAGTTGGCTATTACATGGACACCCAGGAAGCCGAGCTCCGTAAGCAATTGCGTAGTACCGGTGTTAGCGTGGAGCGAGACGGTGATAACATTAATTTGATTATGCCCGGAAATATTACTTTCCAGACCGGTGGTGCCGATTTAAACGCTGGTTTTCACGAGGTACTCGATTCGGTTGTTCTGGTACTGAATGAATTTAACAAAACAATAATCGTAGTGGCCGGCCACACCGACAGTAAAGGTTCGGACAGCTATAATCAGGGTTTATCGGAGCGTCGCGCTAACTCGGTTGCAGGCTACCTGCTTTCTAAACAGGTTGTAGAAGCACGCATCGAAGCCCTTGGATTGGGTGAAAAACACCCGGTCGCTGACAATGCTACCGAAGCGGGTCGCACGCAAAACCGTCGTGTCGAACTGTCATTGATTCCAATTACTGAAGATTCTTAGGTAAACTCAAGGCCGGGGTCGTTTGGCCCCGGTTTTGTTGTTAAGCGGCAATCCCGGAAAGAGTAAGTTGATGTACATCCGTGCGATTGCTCGCATGTTCCACAGTAATAGAAATTATATTACCGCTGGCATCAAGGTCT
>JAUVCH010000136.1 GCA_030595795.1 Gammaproteobacteria bacterium | reverse complement strand
ATTTCAATGACTCGCAGCGCCAGGCAACCAAAGACGCCGGTAAAATTGCAGGTCTGGAAGTCAAGCGTATTATCAATGAGCCGACCGCAGCCGCACTGGCCTACGGTATGGACAAAGCGACTGGCGACAAGAAAATTGCTGTCTACGATCTAGGTGGCGGTACTTTCGACATCTCGATCATCGAAGTTGCTGAAATAGATGGTGAGCACCAGTTTGAAGTGCTTTCTACCAACGGCGACACATTCCTCGGTGGTGAAGATTTCGATATGCGCTTAATCGATTACCTCGCCGACGAATTCAAGAAAGATCAGGGCATGGACTTGCGTGGTGACCCACTGGCGATGCAACGTTTAAAAGATGGCGCAGAAAAAGCCAAGATCGAATTATCATCAGGCCAGCAAACCGACGTGAATTTACCTTATGTCACCGCTGATGCATCTGGGCCGAAACATCTGAATATTAAGATTACTCGCGCCAAACTCGAATCACTGGTCGATGACCTGATTGCACGGACTATCGATCCATTGAAAGTCGCGCTCGATGATGCTGGCTTATCGGTTTCTGAAATCGACGATATCATCATGGTCGGTGGTCAGACTCGTATGCCGAAAGTCCAGGATGTGGTGAAGAATTTCTTTGGAAAAGAACCTCGCCGCGATGTAAACCCCGACGAATCAGTTGCCTGTGGCGCCGCGATCCAGGGTGGTGTATTGGGCGGTGACGTTAAAAATGTTTTACTGCTTGATGTGACTCCGCTGTCATTGGGTATCGAAACCCTGGGTGGCGTAATGACCAAGCTTATCGAGAAAAACACTACGATTCCCACCAAGGCATCGCAAACCTTCTCGACCGCCGAGGACAATCAGACCGCGGTTACCGTGCATGTATTGCAGGGCGAGCGCGAAGTTGCTACAGCTAACAAATCGCTGGGTCGTTTCGACTTGTCTGATATCCCATCTTCGCAACGCGGTATCCCTCAGATCGAAGTGACTTTCGACATTGATGCCAACGGTATACTTAACGTCTCGGCCAAAGACAAGGCGACCGGTAAGGAGCAGAAGATTGTCATAAAGGCCTCTAGCGGTTTATCCGATGAAGAAGTCGATACAATGATCAAGGATGCCGAAGCGCATGCCGACGAAGATCGTAAGCATCGCGAAACCGTCGAATCGCGTAATCAGGCAGATGCCATGATTCATGCCACCGAAAAAACCTTGAAGGATCTTGGCGACCAGGTCGAAGAAGAAGATAAAACTAATATCGAAACCGCCATTGCGAGCCTGAAGTCAGCGCTGGAAGGTAGCGATAAAGACGATATCGACAGTAAGACTCAAGCACTGGCTGAAGCTTCTAGCAAGCTTGCCGAGAAAGCCTATGCGGCAAGTGCGGAAGGCGAAGAAGGACCCGAACCAGTAGATGCAAATGCGTCAGCGGAATCTGCCAGTAAAGAAGACGATGTGGTTGATGCTGAATTTGAAGAAGTTAAAGACGACAAGAAGTAATCCGAAAGGGTTTCTGCAAACCTGGTTCGCTGATGCGAGCCGGGTTTTTTGTCATTCTGGTCATACATAAAACATGTCACAACGCGATTATTACGAAATCCTGGATGTTCCCCGAGCAGCATCTGAGCCCGAACTAAAAAAGGCGTTTAGACGCCTGGCGATGAAATATCACCCGGATCGTAATCCCGGTGACGAAGAAACCGAAATACTATTCAAGGAAGCCAAAGAAGCTTACGACGTCTTGTCCAATGCTAACAAAAGGGCTGCCTATGACCAGTTTGGTCATGCTGGTGTCGATCAGGCAACTGGTGCTGGTGGATTCGGCGGCGGCGGATTTGGCGATGCCTTCAGTGACATATTCGGCGATATATTCGGCGGCGGTGGTGGTGGACGCTCGCGCGTACGTAAAGGTGCCGATCTACAATACAATCTGGAATTAAGTCTCGAGGATGCTGTTGCCGGGACTACGGTTAAGATAAAAGTTCCAACCATGAAGCATTGCACGACCTGCGCTGGTAGCGGTGCCAAAGAAGGCAGCAGCCCGGAAACCTGTAGTACCTGTGCTGGCCACGGTCAGGTACGGATGCAGCAAGGATTTTTCTCGGTGCAGCAAGCTTGTCCCAAATGTCGAGGGAATGGCACGGTTATCAGCGACCCCTGTAATAACTGTCATGGCAGTGGGCGAGTTAAAGAACACAAATCATTATCGGTAGAAGTCCCTGCTGGTGTCGACAATGGCGACAGAATCCGTTTAACTGGGGAAGGCGAAGCAGGCGATGCGAGTGCCCCAGCTGGCGATTTATACGTTCAAATGCATGTTAAGCCGCACTCGATTTTTGAACGCGATAGTGCCGATTTATATTGCGAGGTACCTATTAGTATCGTCACTGCTGCACTTGGAGGAGAGCTGGAAGTGCCAAGTTTAGGCGGTCGCCTTAATCTGAAAATCCCAGCAGGCACGCAAACACACAAATCGTTTAGAATGCGAGGCAAAGGTGTAAAGCCAGTACGAGGTGGCTCTATAGGCGACTTGATCTGTCGCATCGTCGTGGAAACCCCAATCAAATTGAGTAACGAACAAAAGGAATTACTCGAACAATTCGGTGAGTCGATGGGTAAGGCTGCAAAAAAACATAGCCCGAACGAGAAGTCATGGATGGATGGCATGAAAAAGTTTTTCGAAGACATGAAGCCGTGAGCCAGACATCATGACCAGAATCGCAATAACTGGCGCAGCCGGGCGTATGGGCAGAAACCTGGTCATGGCCTGTGCCGAAAGTGAGCATGCAACATTAACGCATGCGCTGGAAAGAGCAGATAGTCCGTTTATAGGCAACGATGCAGGTGTCGTCGCCGGGATCGACGCTCAGAATGTACTAATCACCGACACTATAGATGGCACCCAGTTCGATGTTTTAATCGACTTTACCCACCCAACGGTTACCACAAAATACATCGACTATTGTCTTAAGCACGACCGTAAAATGGTCATAGGGACTACAGGCTGTGACGAAGAACTTGAGCAAAAAATGGAAAAATCGGGTGAATCCATAGCCATCATGTACGCACATAATATGAGTGTTGGCGTCAATCTTTGTTTAAAGCTTTTACAAACTGCGGCAAAGGCCCTTGGCGACTCAGTAGATATCGAAATAATAGAAGCCCATCATCGACATAAAGTAGACGCACCATCGGGAACTGCAGTCAAAATGGGGCGGGTAATCGCTGAATCTCTCGGACGAGACCTGGACGAATGTGCGGTTTATGGACGCGAAGGCCAAACCGGGGCCCGAGATCGAAAAACCATTGGTTTTGAAAGCATACGCGCCGGCGATATCGTCGGCGAACACACAGTGTTATTCGCGGCAGAAGGTGAAAGGATCGAAATCACCCATAAAGCATCCAGTCGTATGACTTTTGCCAACGGCGCCGTACGCGCCGGTTGTTGGGTTGATCACAAGCCACCCGGTTTTTACAGTATGTCGGATGTGCTTGAGCTATCATCCGAGTAAAAACTCACCCAACTCTCTCAAAGCAAATACAACTTCCCTCTACCAGTCGATGGTGCTAGTGTTTTAACGGTATTCTTCGATGATTTACATATTAGTTACGATATTTTACATTAAATAGGTCTCATAACTATATGAATAAAAACAGCTTTACTATATTTCCAGCTATCCATTTACGCAATGGTGAAGTGGTGCGGTTTACCCAGGGCGATATTCATAACCCAATAGTATTTCACAGCGATCCAGTAGCCTGTGCTCAGCAATGGATAGAGCAGGGTACGCAGTGGCTGCAGGTCATTAATCTAGATGCTGCTTTCGACGAAGATGCCAGTATCAATTGGTCGCTGATCGAAGATATTTGCAAACTTGACGTAAATATTCAGTTCGGTGGTGGGATTCGCAGTATCGACGATGTGGACTGGGCAATGAAGTCTGGAATTAAGCGCGTCATCATAGGCACCGCAGCGGTAGAAAATCCGAGATTAATGGCTGAGTCGATTGCCAGCTATGGTAGCGATGCCATAGTGCTTAGCATTGATACCGACAAAGAGGGTGAGGTCAAAATCCACGGTTGGCAAATCGGTGGCAGCGTGCAGGCGGCTGGCCTGGCGATTCAAATGCGTCAGTTGGGGGTTACGCGCGCGATACATACCTGTATTCATCTGGACGGCTCTATGACGGGCATCGATTTACAGTCTTCCATCGACCTGGCCGCCATTAGTGGGCTTGAAATCACAGTGGGGGGCGGTATTGGATGCCTGGACGATATACTCGAATGTTATAACAATCCTGGCATTAACGGCGTCATCATCGGTAAGGCTTTATACACTGGAAATGTAGATCTGAAGCAGGCCTTGCGCGGAGTGAACCGAAAAGATTCCTTTGAAGCAGGGCATGAACGTTGGAAAGCCGATCAGAATACTTTATGGGGTCGTTTTAACGCCCAGCTGATCGAACATAATCTCAGACAATTTATTCCGGTTGATTCGCCTCCATTAACAATTCTGGATGCCGGTGGTGGCAATGGCCTGCATAGCCTTGGCTTTGCACATATGCAGCACCGGGTAGATATTGTCGATCAGTCACAGCAAATGCTAAACGATGCGAAGGCAAATGCGGCCCTGGCCGGCATATCCTCGCGTATCAATACCCATGCTGTCGATTTATTGAATATTGATCGAGCATTTCCCGAAAATCATTTCGACGTCGTGCTCTGTCATAACGTCATTCAGTTTATCGATGACATTGAACCTTTGCTCGATTCGCTTTATCGAGTACTTCGACCAGGCGGATATTTTTCTCTGATAACAGCGAATCATTACGCTTCGCTTTATGAATCGGCCTATCTCGAAAACGATCTCGACAAAGCATATGAAGGACTTAGCCCAGGTTTGCAGCATGACTCGATCTTCGACCTGGATATGCAGAAATATCGCGCGGATGAATTAATATACTGGCTGGAGCTGCAGGGTTATACCATTGAAAAGCATTTTGGCCTGGGCTGTCTTTATCATTATTGGGCGAGTGAAAGTCTGTTAAGTAATGAGCTTGAATTCGAGAAACTTAAAAAGCTCGAGTTGCAGCTATCTGGGATTTATCCCTATAAGGATCTGGCAAGATATATCCAGCTTGTAGTGCGGAAAAGGTAAGCGATATTCGGTTCTATCTGATGCACTAAAAGCATGTCAGATTAACTCTTCTCGCTTACCGCATAGTTACCAGCTCTTCGGCGCTGGTCGGATGGATAGCCACGGTATCGTCGAAATCTCGTTTTGTCGCACCCATACGAATCGCGACCGCAAAGCCCTGAAGCATTTCGTCGGCACCAGGTCCAATGATATGTAATCCAATCACCTTTTCATCTTTACCGAGGCAAACCAGTTTCATCGCCGTTGGTGCGGCATGCCCACTGATTGCGTTGTACATTGCGGTAAATGATGTCTGGTATATTTTTATCGTATCACCATATTTAGCGACAGCGGCTTCCTCAGTCATGCCGACAGTACCGATGGGTGGATGACTAAATACCACGGTGGCAATATTCTCATAATCGAGATGGCGATCGCTTTGGCCATTGTAAAGACGATCCGCCAGGCGGCGGCCCGCGGCAATAGCCACCGGCGTTAAAGGCGCTCGACCAGTAATGTCACCCAATGCAAAAATATGGGGCTGATTGGTATTTTGATATAGGTCCGTCGGTATGTAGCCTCGACTATCGATTTCAACACCGCAATTTTCGATCTGTAAGCGGTCGTGATCCGGTTTACGGCCAATTGCATAAATTACCTGATCCAGCCCGGTTTGCATGTGCGCCTGATTGTCTTTGACTTCGAGTAAACCGTCGTCGTTCTTAGCGATGCTTTCTATCTGACAGTTGGTCTTTAATGTGATACCTGATTTTTGTAATTCTTCGAACAAGGTGGTGCTTACCAGGCTGTCGAATTCTCTTAGTACGTGATCCTTACGTAGATAAAGGGTAACGTTCGTACCCAGTGAATTTAAAACACCCGCGAATTCGACGGCGATATAACCGGAGCCAACAATAGCTACATTATCGGGTCGTGATTCGAGTGCAAAAAAACCATCCGAAGTAATCGCGTGTTCAGCACCTGGAATGTCGGCTTTTGTCGGTACCGTGCCGGTCGCAATCGCTATATGATTGGCGCTGTATTGCTTGCCATTTACTTCAACCGTATGTTCATCAATAAAGCTGGCATCCCCCGTAATCTCATCGATACCCAGCTCTTTTAGATAGCCGTAATACCATTTATTAATACCAGAGATGTAGGCCTCACGTTTTTCGACCAGATGTGCCCAGTCAAAACCGTTGTTGCCAAGGTCAAAACCATAGCTCGCAGCATCCTCGATAGATTGAGCGAGATTTGCGCCAAGCCACATAATTTTTTTCGGCACGCATCCTACGTTAACGCAGGTGCCACCCATCTTACCGCGCTCGATAACAGCACATTTCTGGCCATAGGCCGCTGCGCGCTCAACAACTGAAAGGCCACCGCTTCCGGCGCCGATAGCAATCAAATCATAATCGTAGTTATGGTTCATGTTAGTCCTCAATTCGTGGTTTAGCTTCAGTTTATTCATGATGCCGGCGTACTCAGGCATTCTGCGATGACAGTGGCGGCGATTAAGCTGCGCTCTTCATCCATATTGGGCAAGTCTACTCTTTCTACATGGATGTTAATTTCGGGGGAACTACCACCCATCGAAGAGGCTTTGTTTCTGACGTAACTGTCGGCCAGCTGTCTCGCCTGTTCGAGTGCATCCCCAGCATTTATGGAGAATACCGGCTTACTTTGATGATGAATATGATAGCCACCGGACTCTACTCCGGTAATTTCGATAACCTTGCGAATCTTTATTCTACCTATGGCTGCACCAATAGCATTAGCGACTTCGGCATTGGTTGGAATGACAACTTCTGTATTTAGTCGCCGGCCAACTTCGGGGTAAAAAACCGCTGCAGGTCCACCAACGGCCACGACAGGGATAGTAGGAGTCAGCGAGATCGAAAGATATCCAAGCGAGCCATCACCATGCGTTACCACATTTACTAGCGCATTATCGTCACTAAAACTTTCTCCACTGAGCTGATTCACGATTAACTGGCTGCTTTTACCCACCATGGCATCGAATACCAGGCGGGCGAAACCTTCGATATCATTGTCGGTCTCCTCATTTTTCCAGGGGATTAGTGCGTGAGATCGACCAAGCATTAAACAGGCCAGTCTTGCACCTTCGGTGGACCATTGCGACTGTAGTCCTAAAGCATGGGCCGCATCACTGGGTGTTAACCCAGATACCTGGACAATGCCATGATCGATGAATCTTTCTGCGCGTGCCCGATCAGATGCTCTAACGACAATCCGGTCAAACAGCTGCGGGTGGTGGTTGATTTTCAATAAAAATTCCTTATCGACATCGCTCAGTCCGGCTGGAAGTAATTGTCTCTCGAACCCTTCGGGTAGAAAAACATAACGGATGGCGCGTGCTAATCCCATACCGTCTGCCAAACTGACTTTCAGTTGACCGAGTAATTCAGGGAAACGATGACAGAGTAAGGAAACCGGCACTACGCGGTTATTTCTTAAACCGATTCTCCCCTTATGATTAATTTCGACTTCACTATCGCCGCCTAGACCAATGGTTTGCATGTCGATTGCGCGAACCATGGTGCGATAACCACCAGCTATAGCACCGCTTTCATTGATATTCGGCCAACCGTTGCGCACAGTCGCCACATCCGATGTTGTACCACCGACATCGGCAATCACAAAGTCGTTTAAATTAGCAATAAAATTTGCACCGATGACGCTGGCTGCAGGGCCGGATAATATGGTTTCGATAGGCCTCTCGATCACCGAATCGGCGCTTGCGATTGAGCCATCGCCCTTTACAATCATTAAAGGTGCATCAATCTCATATTCCGCCATCGATAATCGCACACTGTTCACCAGCTTGATAATCAGGGATACAATGCGGACGTTAAAGGTTGCTGTCAGTGCGCGTAATGGTCCATTTAATCCATCCGATAATTCACTGGAAATGGTGGTTGGATGCTCACAACATTCACTGATAACCTGTCGAGCACGCTGTTCATGCTCCGGGTTACGAATCGAATAATTCCCTGCGACTGCGAAAGCATCAACCGAATCTTTGATACTATCTATCTCCGGTATCAGTTTCGTTTCCTCCAGAGCGCAGGTTTCACGCCCATCGTATTCGTGACCCCCATCGATACGAATAATTTTCGCGCTCGGTATAGCGACAGACAAATGACTGCGTTTAACCATGTCGTCACTAAACCCAATCAATATCACCGCGACAGAGGACCCCATGCCTTCCACCAAAGCATTGGTAGCCAGGGTCGTCGATAAAGAAACAAGACCTACCTGCTGTGCCTGCATCAGATGACTCGACTCACGCATCACCGCACCTAGCGCATTGGTAACGCCAATCTCCAGTTTACCGCGAGTAGTCAGTGACTTTGCAGTAGCAAGGGTTTCGTGACTTTGAGGATTGACAATAACCGCGTCGGTGTATGTACCACCGGTATCGATGCCAATATTAAAGTGGGTCATGTGATTAAAAACGAGTTATTTTTGCGGGTGAACTCTAGCAGTTTTCTGTTGATAATTAGAGTCTACTCATAAAGTAAGGCGTAATTCCTATCTTGGCAATCAGTCAGGCACTCACGAGCGGGACTCGTCGTCAAGTTTATGAATGGCGCTTGATGAGATCGCCACAGGCGTGTCAGCGGGGTTAATATTACCT
>JAUVCH010000133.1 GCA_030595795.1 Gammaproteobacteria bacterium | reverse complement strand
CGACACGTTCCGGGGGTGTCATCGTCCATATCGGCTTAATGGATAATCAGGGGGAAATGGACGTTCGTGCTATTACTTTGCGCGAGATCACCTTTAATGGTACTTATACCTACACACCGGTGGATTTGCAGGTCACGCTGGAAAAACTCGCCAGCGGTGCTCTGGGGATGCTTGAATGGGTTGAGCGGCGAGCGCTGGCTGAAGGTGCTGCTGCTTTTGCTGATTTAAATCAGGGGTTGTGTGCTGCGCCTAAGGTTGTTTTGCAGGTTTAGTGATGCCCTGATTAATCGACAATCGATAGTTATTTCGGTTGAAACTGGCTCGCTAATTCGGTAAGGGAATCCTCGTTGGTTAAGGTGGATAGGGTGACATACTTTTTGTTTTTGAGCAGGGCTTTAACGAAAGGGGTTATTTTTTAAATATTTTTATTACTTCTTTTTCTCAAGCATGACTGGCTATTCAAAATAGCTCAACCAACCCGCGAGCATATGAGAGAAGATGTGGCGGCTTACATGAGGTATTACAACCTTGAGAGGCTGCATACTACGAATGATGATCAGTCACCAATTAACTATGAAAATTCTCTAATAAAAGTGTCCGGTGGGACTTGACCAGTACAGTCAGGTAAAATTTTATAGTAAATCGTATGGAGCTCGATGAATGCACTGTAATAGCCAGGCTTTATGTCGTCTCTGACTGTGCCACGAGCGGGGCTTTCGGCAAGGCTTTCCATTTTTTCGCGTATCTTGCTCAGATAAATAGTTGTTTGTAATTTGCCGTGATTTTTCAGGGTATAGCTGCGGATAATTTTTAGGCTGGCTTTTGCTTCTAGCGAAAGAACATACTTACCCATCTATCAATTCTTTCATGAAACTTTCCCCGTCGATTCCCTGTCCGGCTTCCAGTTGCGCATCTCCTATTGCTAATTTGTTCCGCAAAACAACTAATTTTTCCTGGAACCCATGTTCATGCTCTTCTAGTAAGCGCATGGCGGCACGGACAACTTCACTTTTTGAGTTAAACCGTCCATCCTTTATTTGCATTGAAATAAAACTTTCGAAATGTTCGCCTAAAGTGATGCTAGTGTTTCTTGGCATGTCGAATTTCGTTTTCAGCTTATTGTATTAACTATTAATACAATAAATTGTGGCTTCAGGCAAGAAGTAAATGTGAGGCTAAGCCATAAGTTAAACGTTAATCAAAAGCGTAAACCCAGTACAATGACCAACAAGCAATAGTGGTATTTTAATTAAAGAACCCATGAGCCGATATTCCAAAAAACAAACTGCATCACCCGAGACCCAGAGTGAGTCAATGAAATTAGCTAAGGGTAATCAACGCCCAGGTCAGACTAAAGAGCAAACACGGCTAATCGCTCAGGGCATTCAGAAGGGGATAGAGCAATACAAAAAACAGCATAAGGCGAAATCGCGTGAACTGGACAAGCGACTGAAGACGTCACTATCGAAAACTGACTCTGCGAATGAGACCGATATCCGTGAGCAGGTTGTCATCCGGCAACATTGGCTGCCGTGGGTTCTACTAACGCTTAGCTGGCTTTGCGCAGGTGTTTATTTCTACTTCAATTAAGAGCCATTACTATAATTCAACTTGATAATACGCCGAGTATCGTCTGCGAGGTCTTTTAGCCCCAGGTTTTCGTAGGCCTGTAATTGTATTTCGAGCGCTATCTCGACTGCGGCGGTACCCTGGTAATTCAGTAAAATAGACTTCGTACGATTAGCTGCTGCTATCCAGGCATCGCGCGAGGCGTAGTATTGCGCAACTTTGAGGTCTGCTCTGGCGATTTGTTCGCGTAAATAGATCAGTCGCTGTCGGGAGTCTGCGGCATAGAGGCTGGTAGGGAATCTTCGAATTAACAACTGGAAGTCGTCATAAGAACTGAGTAATACCGCTTTATCGTAATCGGAATTGTCGCGATCATATAGTTTATCGAGGATGCCGCCGCCCCGATTAAAATTAATGAGTCCGCGCAAATAATAGGCGTAATCGACTGTTGGATGACGAGGGTTAAGTTTAATAAACCTCTCGATTGCGGCAATGCCTGACTCAGGCTCTTCGAATTTATAATAGGCGTAGGCGACATCAAGCTGCGATTGAGTTGCGTATTTACCGAAAGGATAACGAGACTCCAGGTTTTCGTACTGTTCGATGGCGGTCAGATAATTGCCTTCGTCCATATTGGATCTAGCGCTGTGGTAAAGTTTCTCGACACTCCAGGCAAGAGTTACATCGACTTCTTTTACCGGGCCGCAGGCGGATAGTAAAAGACTAATAAATAGGATTAAGAGAACACGCATATCGGTATGACTACTAAAAATGTTAACAGTTGCCTGCTTGCCGAACAGGCAAACACGAAGTATAACCAGTCCATGAAATTAATTCAGCAACAGTATCGGATCGACAACGAAAATGCGGGCAACCGCCTCGATCAAGCACTTAGCCATCTACTCCCCGAGTATTCCCGAAGTAAAATTCAGGAATGGATACGTGAAGGCTTTATTTGTCTCAACCAGAAACCCTGTAAACCGAGACAAAAGGTCTATGCGAATGACCTGGTCGACCTCGATGTGCCTGTGGTTGCGCGTCTGACCGATCAGCCGCAGCTAGTTGAGTTCGAAATACTACATCAGGACGACGATTTATTTGTCATCAATAAACCCGCTAATCTCGTGGTACACCCGGCTGCGGGGCATCACGATGGCACTTTGGTGAATGGCCTGTTGAATATTGATTCCAAACTCGAGCAGCTACCGCGCGCTGGTATCGTACATCGGCTCGACAAAGACACCACTGGCGTTATGGTAGTTGCTCGCAATCTGACGGCGCATCACTGGCTAGTCGATCAGCTGCAGCAACGTCTGGTAAAGCGTGAATATATCGCGATAACGCAAGGTGTTGTCACTGCCGGTCGGACTATCGAGACAGGTATTGATCGACATCCCGTGAATCGTAAAAAAATGGCGGTGAGTGAACGAGGTAAGCAGGCAATTACGCATTTTCAGGTGGCGAAAAAATTTCAGCATCACAGCCTGATCGACGTGCAATTGGAGACGGGGAGAACGCATCAAATTCGTGTTCACATGGCGCATATCAAGTACCCATTACTCGGTGACCCGGTATATGGTGGTCGAGAACGGATACCGCGTGGTGTCGACGAAAATCTGGCGCAGGCTATTCGAGCTTTTGATCGACAGGCATTACATGCCAGGCGTCTAAGCTTTGAGCATCCTGCTAGCCACGAGCTTTGTCAGTTTGAGGCCAGTATACCTGCCGACTTTCAGCGGATGCTTGATGCGCTGGAAAAGGCAGAGTAATACGGTATGTCTTTGATTAGTATCATTAAACCGAATTGGGAGATGCCTGTTAATGTCTCTGCTTGTTGTACCACGCGAGGCGGTGGGGTCAGCCTTAAACCTTTCGATGGGCTGAATCTGGCTGGCCATGTTGGAGACGATGACCAATCTGTGACAATGAATCGCAGCTTGCTGAAAGATCAGCTGAGCCTGCCTGCCGAGCCCCGCTGGTTAAATCAGACGCATAGTACACGAGTTGTAACACTGGAAGCTTCCAGGCCTTTTGATACTGAAGTCGATGCGGCCATTACCCGCGATGTCGATACGATTGCAGTTATCATGACGGCGGATTGCCTGCCGATATTACTGTCTAACCGTGCCGGAACCGAAGTGGCCGCGGTTCACGCAGGCTGGCGTGGGCTGGCAGATGGCATTATTGAAAAGACGCTGGACAAAATGGAATCAAATCCCGAGCAGCTACTGACCTGGATAGGTCCGGCAATCAGCCAGCAACAATTCGAAGTTGGTGACGAAGTCCGTGAAATATTTGTGCGAAATAATGTTGCCGCCGAAGCACGGTTCATCGAAAATCGTCCGGGCCACTGGCTATGTGACTTGCCAGGACTCGCGTCAGATATTCTCGTACAACAGGGTGTCGGCTCGGTGAGGTCTTCAGGATTATGTAGTTTCGAAGATGAGGCGCAGTTTTTTTCCTATAGGCGGGAAAAGGTGACAGGAAGGATGGCTAGCTTGATCTGGATCAACTCTACAGCTTGAAAATAATCAGTTCAATCCTACTTACTTTAGACAGATACGATGGGTGATCGACAAAGACACCCGCGAAATCGTTTAATTTTAGAGGGTTTTATATATGAGAATGGATCGACTAACTAGCAAGTTCCAGGAAGCTCTGGGTGATGCCCAGTCGCTTGCCGTCGGACGCGATCACCAGTTTATCGAACCCGTACACCTTATGGTTGCGCTACTCGATCAACAGGGTGGATCGGTTCGACCGTTGTTTACGCATGCCAGTGTTAATATTAGTTTACTACGCTCACAACTGACTGAATTGCTGGAAAAACAGGCAAAGGTCGAAGGTACTGGCGGCGATTTGCATATTTCCAACGCGTTGGCGAAATTACTCAATGTCACCGACAAACTCGCCCAGGAGCGTAAGGATCAATTCATTTCGTCGGAGCTCTTCGTGCTCGCGGCGATGGAAGATAAAGGTTCGCTGGCCGACGTGTTGTTGTCTTCAGGTGCGGACAAAAAGAAAATTACCGAGGCTGTCGAGACGATTCGTGGTGGTCAAAGCGTCGATAACGCAAATGCCGAAGATCAACGCATGGCGTTGGAGAAATACACCGTAGATTTAACCGAACTCGCCGAACAGGGCAAGCTCGATCCGGTGATTGGTCGCGACGAGGAAATTCGTCGGGCGATACAGGTATTGCAACGTCGAACCAAAAATAATCCGGTGCTCATCGGTGAGCCAGGCGTCGGTAAGACCGCAATTGCAGAAGGTCTGGCGCAACGAATTATTAATCACGAAGTCCCCGAAGGGCTGAAAAATAAACGCTTGCTATCGCTGGACATGGGTTCGCTAATCGCTGGAGCCAAGTTTCGTGGCGAGTTTGAAGAGCGCTTAAAATCGGTCTTAAATGACCTGTCCAAACAGGAAGGGCAGATTATTTTATTCATCGATGAATTACATACCGTGGTTGGCGCAGGTAAAGCCGAAGGTGCGATGGATGCCGGTAACATGCTCAAGCCCGCACTCGCTCGGGGTGAATTGCATTGCATCGGTGCGACTACGCTCGACGAATACCGACAATATATCGAAAAGGACGCGGCTCTCGAACGGCGTTTCCAGAAAGTCCTGGTACAGGAGCCTTCGGTGGAAGATACGATTGCTATTCTGCGGGGACTGAAAGAGCGTTATGAGCTCCATCATGGCGTCGATATTACCGATCCGGCGATTGTTGCTGCGGCGACCCTGTCTTACCGCTATATCACTGATCGGCAATTACCCGACAAGGCGATCGATTTGATCGATGAATCGGCGAGCCGAATTCGTATGCAAATCGATTCCAAGCCGGAAGACATGGATCGCCTCGAACGTCGCCTGATTCAGCTCAAGATTGAGCGCGAGGCTTTAAAGAAAGAAAGCGACGCTGCCAGTAATAAGCGTCGCGATATTCTCGAATCGGAAATTAATCAACTCGAACGCGAGTACTCCGATCTGGACGAGGTCTGGAAGTCTGAAAAAGCCGCGTTGCAGGGCACCACGCATGTCAAAGAGGCACTTGAGCGTGCCAGGCTCGATTTTGAGACGGCGCAACGTGCAGGCGATCTGGCGCGCATGTCGGAGTTGCAATACGGACGTATCCCAGAGCTGGAAAAACAGCTCGATCTGGCCAGTAATGTCGAAATGCAGGGCATGAAGCTATTGATCAACAAGGTTGGTGAAGAGGAAATAGCCGAAGTGGTATCGCGCTGGACGGGCATCCCGGTATCAAAGATGCTCGAATCCGAACGCGAAAAATTACTCACCATGGAAGATGCGATTGGTAACCGCGTGGTTGGCCAGGGCGAGGCGGTCGCCGCTGTGTCTGACGCGATTCGGCGTTCTCGGGCTGGTTTGTCAGACCCAAAAAGGCCTAACGGTTCTTTCCTGTTTCTCGGCCCAACCGGTGTGGGTAAAACCGAATTAACCAAGGCATTGACTGAATTTCTATTCGATACTGAAGATGCGATGATCCGTATTGATATGTCCGAATTCATGGAAAAACACAGCGTCTCGCGCCTGGTGGGTGCTCCTCCAGGCTATGTGGGTTACGAGCAGGGCGGTTATTTAACCGAGGCAGTGCGTCGGCGCCCCTATTCGGTGATTTTGCTCGATGAAATCGAAAAAGCACACCCGGATGTATTCAATATCCTGTTGCAGGTGCTCGACGACGGTCGACTCACCGATGGCCAGGGGCGTACTGTCGATTTCCGCAATACGGTTATTGTGATGACTTCAAATCTTGGTTCTACCGAAATTCAATCCATGGCTGGTGACAGTCGGTATGAGGAAATCAAAAAAGCGGTGATGCAGCAGGTTTCTAACCATTTCAGACCGGAATTTATCAATCGTATCGACGAAACCGTGGTATTCCACCCACTCACTCAGGAGCAGATCCGGGTAATCGCCCAGATACAATTGCAGGGACTAACCGAACGCCTGAAGGAAAAAGATTTAAGCCTGGAGGTTAGCGAAGCAGCCTTTGACGAGCTTGGTGCTGTGGGATTTGATCCCGTGTACGGTGCACGACCCTTAAAACGCGAAATTCAGAAAGTCATTGAAAACCCGATAGCTCGAGCTTTGCTGGCGGGTGATTTTGTCGCAGGTGACCTGATTAAGGTTGATGTTAATGACCGGGGCGAATTTAATTTTACTCAATAACCGAGGTAGAATAACCGTCGTAATAGCGAAATAAATCGCAGGGTTCGTAAGTAATATTCAAATAAAAGGATAATGTCGGCAAAATTCGTGACAATAGAATGCTTTTTTTTATGAGTTTATGACTATAATCTGTCAGATAACTAATTATAAAGGGCGATCTATCAGCATGGTCTACATTAATCGCAAGATACATCTGGACAGGTATCAATAACCAGCATGGCTGTGCTTGGTTCAATACGATTTAATCGTACGTTAAAGCAATTCCTCGATTGTCAGGATTTGTCTAGTTCGAAAGGTGTCGGGTTAATCAAAAAAATCAGCGATTCGGCTAAGGAATCGCTGGGAAAACTGATCGAAATCATTCCGAGTACCCAAAACCCGCATCGTGATGTTCTGAAAAATATTTGTCTGGAACAAGCTGTTGGTGCAAATCAGGAATTGCTGCTGAGTATCCTGGAAAACGACACTACTATAGTCCGTGCGACCGCAGCGGATATCCTTTCGCAGTCGACTCGGCTTAACACCAGTAAATTATTTAAGCATTTGCAAGATACCGATGTATCTAAGGCAGACATAATAGATATTCTTAGCTCTCAGAAGCAGTTTCTTAAGCCCGAGCAGATTATTAATAACGCCCTGAAACTGGACGCAGTTTATGCCGAACGTTTACTGGATCTGGCTAAAGACTGCGAAACCCCGGTCGATTTTGAAAGCTTACTGATTGAGCCCGACGGTATTGAGAATCCGAATATCAAATTCAAACTGCTGCGCTATCTATCGCAGCTCGAGCAACCGGAGGCAGCGCGAATCATAGGTAAGTTTTTTACAGATAAAAACAAGACGATTGTTCTCGAGGCATTGAAATCTTTGAGGGCCTTGTCGGTTCCGTTCGATGCTTCGGTGGTATTACCCTTCATAGAAACCATGTCAGAGTACGAACGCGAAATAGGCATGGAAATCATTTGCCAGCAGGCCAATCCCGAGTTGGTGCCCAAACTGGCACCCTGGACCACTAGCAAGTCGGATGAAACACGTGAAATATTTATTAAGCTACTAGTAGATAACGCGACGAAGGAAAGTCTGGAGAAGTTTTTAATTCGACTCGACCAACAGGAATGGTGGGGTAAGGATCAAGCTGTGAAATGCCTGCTTCGCCTCGGAGATGAAAACCTTTTCAAGGCGGCTCAGGGGCTGGTCGAGCATTCTCAGGAGTTTGTGCGTAATACGGCGCAACAACTAGCGGCGAATCAGGTGGACGTTGCCGACCTCGATAGCCTGATTGAATCGGCGATGCACGAAAACTGGCAGATCCGCGAAAATGCGATCAAGTCTATCGGGTTTTGTGGGCGGCGCGAAGCGTTACTGGTATTAAAAGATGTGCTGAAGAAATGGCCCGTATCCGCCGTAGCAATTTTGAAAGCATGCGTCCAGCTCGGGTTTAGCAAAGGTCTTGAAATTATATTCGCCTGTCTTAAATTGCCGGAGGCGGCCACGCAAAGAGAGGCTCTGTTAAGTATTCCGGCCCTGACAACCAAGCAACATGCCGATAATGTTCGGGAGACCGTCATGCGCATGGTGCCTAAGCTACAGGCAACCGTGAAAGATACTGCCGAAGAGGTTGTTACTCAAATTACCAACGATTATAAACTATCCGAGTTGAAGATCGATGGTAAGAGTTTCTTTGAAACGCGACTGATTGATATTGATGAAACTAAGGAGCAAAAGCAGGCAATAGGTGACAGCCAGCCCGTTAATGAACAAAAAACAGAGGTGGTTAGATTCCAGAATATCGAAGAATTAAAAGAAAACGATCTGTGGATGGATCGTTACCGAATTAGAAAGGAAATTGGTCGTGGTGCGATGGGCAGGGTTATGCTGGCCGAAGACGAGATGGTCGGAGAATCGCTGATCTTGAAGTTTATGCATCCTGAGCTGACCGCCGACGGAGCCTCACGAGAGCGTTTTTTACGCGAAGTAAAATACTCGCGTAAGGTGAGTCATGCCAATGTTATCCGCATCCACGATATGCTTTTTAAGGATAATCTCTGTGCGATATCGATGGAGTTCTTCGAAAGTCGTGGCATCGATGAAATTTTGAAAGAAAAAAAGAAGTTTGAGGCCTTAGAGGGGCTCGATATTCTATATCAGGTGGCCGAAGGCATGTCGGCAGCGCACAAACAGGAAGTCATACATCGCGATCTTAAACCG
>JAUVCH010000075.1 GCA_030595795.1 Gammaproteobacteria bacterium | reverse complement strand
CGGACAACCAGAGGCCCACATTATTGCTTGAGTTTAAAGCGCTGGATTTTTCCGGTGGCGGTTTTTGGTAGTTCTTTAACAAATTCTATCTGACGCGGATATTTCCATTTACCAATTTTATTTTTAACCAGTTCCTTTAGCCCCTCGTAGAGGCCATCCTCGTTTACGTCATCGATTAAGATAACAAATGCCTTTGGTTTGGTTAAGCCTTCTTCGTCTTCGTAGCCAACCACAGCGGCTTCTAGTACGGAGGCATGGCTAATTAAAGCAGACTCGACCTCAAAGGGTGATACCCAGATACCGCTGACTTTAAACATGTCATCGGTGCGCCCGCAGTAGTGATAATAGCCGTCCTTGTCGCGAGTATATTTATCGCCAGTGCGTGTCCATTCGCCTTCGAAGGTAACGCGGGATTTTTGGCGCTGATTCCAGTAACCATTCGCTGAGGAGTCGCCCTTCACCAACAACTCGCCGATTTCATCGTCGTTTACCTCTTTGTTGTGCTCGTCTATCAAACGTAACTCGTAGCCGGGCACTGCCTTTCCAGAAGTCCCATAAACCACATCGCCAGGTTTATTGGATAGAAATATATGCAGCAGTTCGGTGGAACCAACGCCGTCGATAATATCCACCGAAAAAACAGATTTCCACCGATCACCGACATCTTTCGGTAATGCCTCCCCGGCAGATACGCAAAGCCTTAAACGGTCGGATGAAAGAGCTGGGCCGCATTCAGGGAACGATAGCATCGCAGCGTAAAGCGTCGGTACTCCGAAAAAGATAGTCGGCTGGTGTTTTTTTAAAATATCGAATATCACCTCAGGCGTTGGGCGAGCGGTCCAGAGTATCGTCGTCGCGCCGACCGACATCGGGAAACTCATGGCATTACCGAGCCCATAGGCAAAAAAGAATTTCGCGGCGGAGAAAACCACGTCATCCTCGCTAATATCGAGAATACTCTGGCCGAATAATCTCGCAGTTTCCATTAAGCTGCTATGCACATGTGGGACGCCTTTCGGCATTCCAGTGGAGCCAGATGAGTACAGCCAAAATGCCACATCGTCGCAACAGGTATCGGCGGTATCACTCTGATCAGACTGTTTCGATAACGCCTCGGAAAAATCGACATGGTCACCCGCTTCGCCCGAAATTACGAAAACCTTTTTAAGGTAGCTAAGTTCGCCCAATATTGGTTCAACCACCGGCAACAAGGCGGCAGAAATAAATAAGGCCCTGGGGCGGGTGTCCTGCAAAATGTACTGGTATTGTTCGGTGCTCAACAATGTGTTGACTGCTGCTGGTATAACCCCGGCTCTGATGGCGCCCCAGAAAATTACTGGCCAGGAAACCGTATCATGCGCCAGCAAAGCGATGCGACTTTCTGCCTCTATGCCATGCTCTTTTAACAGGTTTGCGACACGATGCGTATTTGAGGCTAACTCACCATAGCTAATCGAAGCTTCGGGATCAATGAAGGCCAGTTTATCACTCCGACCCTCTTTCAAATGTCGATCAACAAAATCGGTAACTGCATTATATTGACGGGGATAGTTCATAGGCCTGTACTCCAGTTAACTGTCTAACATTAGCGGTTCAGACCCCCAGGTATCTCGACTTTAAATCGGGGGCAGCCAGCAGTGCATCCGAATCACCCTGCCAGGCAACGGTACCTTTTTCAATTATATAGTGATAGTCGGCGATTCTACTCAACTCTTCGAGGTTTTTATCGATTAATAATATCGAAATCCCGGTTTGCTTTACGTCGTAGAGTTTTTGCCAGATATCCTTACGTATAAGTGGCGCAAGGCCTTCGGTAGCTTCATCCAGAATAAGTAACTCGGGATTCAGCATTAGCGCGCGGCCAATTGCCAGCATTTGTTGCTCGCCACCCGAAAGTTGATTACCCATATTATTGAGCCGCTCTCTCAGCGCCGGGAACAGATCGAGAACTGTATCTAGCGTCCAGTTGGTTTTGCCCTGACTATAATTCGCCGCAGTAGCGATCAAATTTTCACGCACGTTTAAATTAGGGAAAATTTGCCGCCCTTCGGGTACCAGACCTATGCCTTTCTGTGCGACCAGGTAAGCCGGTAAACCACTGATTTTGTCATTGTTGAAAAATATTTCACCGCTACGACATCGAATATTACCGATGATAGAATTTACGGTAGTGGTTTTACCCATACCATTTCTGCCTAGTAAAGTCGTCACGCTACCGGTGGCAATGTCCAAACTAAGGCCAAACAATGCCTGGCTATTACCATAGAATGTTTCGATATTTTTAACGCTTAGAGACATTTGCTATCAATCTCCAAGATAGGCTTTTTGCACTTCTGCATTATTGCGAATCTCGTCGGTACTCCCCGTCGCAATAATATGCCCATTCACCAGCACCGAAGTGGTGTCGGCCAACGAAAATACGGCATCCATATCGTGTTCGACCAGCAAGATAGTGGTTTCTCCTTTCAGCTGCTTCAATAACTCGATCATATTCGCAGATTCTTCCTTGCTCATACCCGCCATCGGCTCATCGAGCAATAACAGTTTTGGTTTAAGTGCCAGAGCCATGGCAATCTCAAGTTGCCTTTGTTCGCCATGCGAGATTTCACCGGCCATTTGATCGGCTCGATTTCCTAGCCCTACTTCGCTCAGAGATTGCATAGCCTTCTCCTTTAATTCTGCATCCTGACTTACCGGTGCCCAGAATCGGTAAGAATGGCCCTCGGTCGATTGCACCGCAAGCATGACATTTTCGAGCACGCTCATTGGCAAAATAATACTGGTGATCTGAAACGAACGCACCAAACCAGCATGCGCCCGACGGTGCCGACTCATATGGGTAATGTCGGTATTATCAAACCTTAGCCGACCGGCATCGGGTTTCAGCGCCCCCGACAGTTGTGCTATGAGTGTTGTTTTTCCTGCACCATTGGGGCCAATAATGGCGTGCACCCCGTGTTTTTCGACGACCAGATTTATATCTCTGGAAGCGTGAATACCGCCAAATTGTTTATGCAAGCCTTTGACTTCGAGCATCATTGGGATTTCTCCCAGCGACGATCCATACGGCTTAGCAGCCCATGCAACCCACCCTTGCCAAACATCACCAATGCGATAAGCAACAGGCCGAATATCAAATGCCAGTAGACCGTGATACTGGAGAGAAATTCCTCAAGGAATAAGAAGGTGGCCGTTCCCAATACCGGGCCTAGTACAGCTCCAGTACCACCGATGACCATCATAAAAATGAGTTCACCCGAATGCGTCCAGTCCATCATTTCTGGACTGATATAATTGGTAAAATTGCCAAGGAAAAAACCGGCAATACCGCACAAGGTACCAGAGATCACATAACAGCTCAGTTTGTATTGATAGGTGTTGTAACCAAGCGATTGCATACGTTCATCATTATGTTTACTACCGAATAAAACTTTGCCATAGCGTGCGTGGATGAGTCGGTGCATTAAATATAGCGACAGTAACAAAACCACGAGAACGGCATAATAAAGTGTATTGGCATTTTCGATATCGAGCAGACCGCCAAACTCGCTACGCTGATAGATCACCAGGCCGTCATCGGCACCGTATTCCTCGATACTGACAAAGGTGTAATACAGCATTTGGGTAAAGGCCAGGGTAATTAAAATAAAATAAAGGCCACGTGTGCGTAGGCAAATAATACCGGTCACCAGGGCAAACAGGGCACTACCTCCAATGGCCAAACCCAGGTGAATATAACCATTAAAAACTTCGTAGTAAGACGGTATGCCGACGCTATAGGCACCAATGCCCAGATAAGCCGCATGACCGAGACTGATCATACCGCCATAGCCCACGATTAAATTCAGACTGACAACGGCTATCGTCAGGATCAATATGCGGGTTAACAGATCGAGATAAAAACTATGCTCCATGAGAGAAATGACTACCGGAGCAATCAATAATAATACGATCACGGTGGAATACACCAGCCCACTGGGCTTACTCAGAGTACCGATCATTTCTTGTTAAATCCGCTGGGCGGAAACAGGCCTTCGGGTTTGAATACTAACACCACGACCATCAAAATATAGACCAGCATTGCAGACAGAGCGGGGGCAGCCGTTTCTGCGCTCTGGTTAGAGAGGAATAGTTTCAGCAGATCGTCGAGATAAGACCGTCCCAAAGTGTCGATAAAGCCGATTAATATCGCGCCATAAAAAGCACCCTTTACCGAGCCTATGCCGCCGACTATAACAACTACGAAGGCTATGATGATAATTTCATTACCCATGCCGATACTAGCCTCGGTAATCGGCGCGATAAGCAGACCCGCAAAACCAGCCATCGCCGCACCGATAGCAAATACAATTAAATATAGGCGATCAATGTTCACGCCCAGCGCGGTGACCATATTACGGTTCGATGCGCCCGCGCGAATGAGCATACCGAGACGCGAACGTGTCACCAGAAAGTACGACCCCAACGCCACCAGCAAACCACAAACGATGATCAATAATCGATAAGTCGGCATGACAAAGGTGGCTATTTCTATCTGACCGTTTAAAACATCGGGTAGCGGAATTGTGGCACCTGCCGACCCCCAGATAATATGCGCCAGGGTGTCGAATACCAGAATCAATCCGAAGGTTACCAGCACCTGGTCGAGATGATCCTGTCCGTATAGTTTTCGAGCAATTAAGATATCGACTAAAACTCCAAGTATCAACATCGCTATCATCGTGACAACGACGGCGATAATGAGAGATCCGGTGAGAGACACTACGGTGGCACCGACAAAAGCGCCCACCATGTAAAAAGAGCCATGCGCAAGGTTGATGAAATCCATGATGCCAAAAATCAGCGATAGACCCGAAGCCAACAGGAAAAGCAGCAGACCTAGCTGCAGGCCGTTGAGCAACTGCGAAATCAGCAAATGCCAATCCATTAATTCACCAGAGAATTTTGTAACCGTTTAACTGAAACGGGCCACGAATAAAATCCGTGACCCGTATTTTTTATCTCGATTATGGCGTTATAGCTTGCACTGATCGACGTAGCTATCCTGATGATTCTTGAAAACAGTCCTCACTACTTTGGTCGTCCAGTTGCCATCGGCATCAGCAACTACTTCTCGCAGGTAGAAGTTCTGAATCGGCATATGGTTCTTACCATAACTATAACGACCACGCACCGAATCGAAATCGGCTTTTTCCATTGCCGCTCTAATCGCGTCCTGATTATCCAAATTACCACCGGTTGCCTTCAACGCGCTGTTGATCAGCATAATCGAGTCATAAGATTGCGCCGCGTAAAACGAAGGGTAGGTTCCATGTTTAGCCTTAAAATCAGCGACAAATTTTTTGTTAGCCGCATTATCCAGGTCTGGTGCCCAGAACATGGTGCTTTTCGAACCCACAACACCATCAATTTTTGCCGCCTGTAACTTTGGTAACGAAATCGAATCAACCGTAAATACGCTATAAAGCGGCAAACTATCTCTCAAACCAGCCTGCTGATACTGCTTGATGAACGCACCACCAGCACTACCTGGATAAAAGATGAAAAGTCCGTCGGCACCCGAAGCCTTGGCCTTTGCCAGCTCGGCAGAAAAATCGAGCTGCTTGTCCTTACCCCACTTAGTCATATCCTTACCAGCAATTTTTCCTTTGAATGCACGCTCAACACCCGCAACCATGTTCTTACCCGCAGCGTAGTTTGGCGCAATGATATAAACCGATTTCACGCCCTGTTGATTCAACACCTCACCCATCGCCATCGGCGTCTGATCGTTCTGCCAGGAGGTCGAAAAGAAATTTTTGTTACAGCCCTTGCCTGCGAGCTGCGAAGGCCCCGCATTCGAGCTGATCAAAAACTTACCCGCATCGAGTACGGTTTTACTCGAAGCCAGTAATACATGCGACCAGATAAAACCAGCGACAAAATCGACATCGTCACGCTTTACCAGTTTGTCGGTTTTCTGCTTGCCAATTTCAGGCTTGAAACCATCGTCTTCGAACATCACTTCGATATCCTTGCCAGCCATCTTGCCACCAAGGTGTTCGACCGCAAGATTAACGGCATTTTTCATGTCTTCGCCAATCACGCCAGCCGGAGTGGTCAAAGTTGTGACGAATCCAATTTTAACGCTTTCTGCCTGCCCTACGACCGGCATACTGAGGGCCGCCGCCAGGCTAGCCGTAATCAGGTGTTTTTTTAATATCATTGCTAATATCCTCTTCGGTTTAGTTTTTATGCTATTGGGTCTGTGATTTATTATATTTCCAGCCATTTTACCCAATCACCCAGTCAAATCTACGGGTACACTACTTATATTTTAATAATTGTTCGCGGGTAAACTCGCTCAAAACCAGTCGCCCGCTAATCGCTGCGCGCTCTGCCAGCAGCTCGTCCCAGTTCTCGCTGCCCTGCCAAAAGGTTCTTTTCATTTCCATCATGGCCTCAGGATTGAAGTTAGCCAATTTTTCGGCAAATGACTGCACCGCTTCATCGAGCGCTTCAACCGAGCCGTAAACACCGGCATAGAGTCCCTTTTCCATCGCCCATTGTGCGTCATAAAAAGAATCGGCATCTATGGCTAATTGAGACATGGCACTTATGCCAAGTTTTCGCTCGATAACTGGACCGACAACAAACGGGCCAATACCAATGGTTAATTCGCTGAGCTTGATCGATGCAAATTTACTCGCCAGGCAGTAGTCGGTCGCCGCTGCCAGGCCTACACCACCACCGACAGTCTTGCCCTGTACACGTCCGACAATGAATTGGGGGCATTGGCGCATGGCATTAATCACGTTGGCAAATCCACTGAAGAATTGTCGTCCGGTTTCGGCATCGCTTATCTGCATTAGCTCGGTAAAACTGGCACCTGCGCAAAAAGTTCGATCACCACCACTTTTTAGGATAATGACTTTGATGGCATTGTTGCTTCCTGCTTCGGTAATCGCATCGGCCAGCTGTCCGAGCACCTCTGAGGGCAAACTATTTTGCGCCGGATGGAAAAACTCAATGCTGGCAGTCAGGCCATTGATATCCTGTTTAACATAGGCGTCACTCATATCTAATTGCAGACTAAGGTGTCAGGTGAAGGCGTTAAAGGCTATCGTGGTATGCGTGTCTCGAATCCCGGCAATACTGTGTATCTGCTGCTCGACGTAGTGACCAATGTCATGCACATCGTCCGAATAACACTTGGCCAACAGGTCGTACTGATCGAAAATCGAGAATACTTCGGAGACCGATTCGCGCTCCACCAGTTCGGCAGCCACTGTATAGGCTTTGCCGAGATCGCATTTTAGTTGTACAAATATTGTTTGCATTCAATCAGACTCCAGAATTTGGCCAGGCCTGCCAGTGATAGTGGCAGATTGTACGGACAGTATAAACCAGCGGTGGTTGGAAACGGAATCACATGTTTAATTTTAGTGAATTATCAACAGTTAAAAATACAATGAATTTGCTCTTTCTGAATTTATGACACATGAATTACAAACTTCAAAACGTAACATCGGTGCTCCAATTAAAACTGATATTGCCAGTTAAAGCTCGGCTGTCCTTGCCGCGACAATTGAAAAGCAAAAGACGATGCCGGTTTATCGATTTCTATAAAGCTATTACCCCTATCGTTCAAGCCGAAAAGCTCACTAGCCATCACTATATTGAAAACAACCAGGTTCACCGTAAATATATCTTCTTCAGTGTAGCCCTCATCCTCCGCATCATAATTATATAGCGCCAGTGCAGTAAAACCGACAAAGGCAATCGCACGTTGTGTAGTGGATTGATAATCAGGTGAGGAGGGTACCGACAATACCAAAAGTCCATCTACAGCAGCAGCAGTTTCTGGCTCAGCAGCCGAAATACCGGCTAACACTACCAACATCGCCTCGGTTTTAATAAAACTGTTCGCCCGTGATTCTGTAAATGGCAAAATGGCCAGTAGTAAAATGACACAAGCTTTAAGTTTTATCATAGATGGTTTCCGAGTAAGTTCGCCGCATCTTACTCTGCATTTATGGGAGGGGTTGGTTTATTTGCTACTTAGTTATGCAAATGAACTCTTGATTAATAACTTCCACTTTTCATCTCAGTCAAGCTATAATCAGACTGAATTTAGACCGATAAAAGGCCGCTATTATGCGAACCGAAACACTGACCTACCTGAAAGAAAATGCCAATAGCCTTGAGCTCGATAGCCCATTACTCGTCACTCAAAATGGCAAAGCACGTTATGTTGTGCAAGATGCGGCGGACTATCAATACCAGCAGGAATCGCTAGCGTTGCTTAAATTGCTTACCCTATCTGAGCAAACCACTGATAAAGGTGTTCTAAGCCTCGACGACGCGTTCGACGAGTCTTAAATGCATGTATAAAGTAGTTGCTTCGCCTGCTTTCAAAGCCTCGCTTAAACGATTTACATACTTTCTGGAAAATAAACATTCCAAAAAACTCGCTGCCGA
Organism: Gammaproteobacteria bacterium; assembly: GCA_030595795.1. GTDB lineage: Bacteria > Pseudomonadota > Gammaproteobacteria. The sequence continues at coordinate 12,732 of JAUVCH010000075.1, read as the reverse complement.
TACCGTAAAAACCATCCGCCAGAAAATTGAACAAAACCTGGCGCAAAACCCAGAAATAGCGCCCGTTAGCGAACGGCTTGTTGAGCTTGGTATTAACCGCTATCGACAATATAGAATTGATGAACATAGCCTGGTTTTTTATATACTAGACGAGAAAGAGAAAACTGTTTTACTACTGGCGGTTATGGATAGTCGACAGAGTGTTGAGAAGTTGTTGTTTGAGGTTATGGTTTCGTTATAAGAGATCGTCATTGCGGGTCTGATCCGCAATCTATTACAAAATTGACTCCGTCCATCACCACAAACAGTTTAAAAAAATTGAGACGTTTTAAAATGGATTACGGATCAAGTCCGCAACGACGACCTATTTAACCCGCTCAACAATCTCCACCAAATCCTGTATAACAATCGTAGGCTCTATCCCCCAGGGGTCAAACACAACATCCGGAAACCGATGCAACCACGCGGCCTGCATACCATAATTAATGGCACCCTGCACATCAAAAGGATTCGAAGATACAAGCCAGGCATTACTCTTATCACTACCAGTAGATTCAACAAAATGCTGATAAACATCCGGATTAGGCTTATAAGTTTTCACATCATCGACACTAACCACACCATCAAAATATTCTGATATGCCAGCATGCTCCAACAAACCGGATACTGCCTCAGCAACACCATTTGAAAATCCATACATGCGGAATCCAGCGGCTCTTATTTTTGCTAGCGCTGCGGGAACATCGTCGTATGCGGGTAGTACCCTATAGGCATCCATCAATGCCTGTTTGTCGTCTTCGCTGAGATTGGTCTTGAATACCTGATCAGCATAATCGAGTGCATTGCGGGTACACACCGGAAAATTTTCGTAGTCGCGCATGAGCCCACGACGGAAGGTGTACTCGAGTTGTTTGGTTCGCCAGGTGAGTGAAAACTCCGCTGCTTTATCACCGATTAATTCGCTCAATTTTACGGTCACACCATGCGGGTCGATCAAGGTACCATAAATATCAAATCCCAGGGTGATTGCCATATTATTCTCCGCTCTCTGTTTTAATTGAGCCGGTATAAAATTCCGGCCAGCGTTTTCTGACCACTTCGCCATCGGTGGAAAGTCCGACACAGGTGTCGAGTATCATCGGTTTGTCTCGAGATTGTTTTTGGGCTTCTCGTTCTTCCAGTGCGGCATGCAATGTCTGATAGGCGGTTGCCGATAATGGCCCGAGCAAATCCATCAAATGCGTACAACTATGCCGTGAACCGATGCGTTCGCGTACCTGTTTCATCCAGCCTAAACCAATTTGAATACCAATTAACGAACGCATTTCCTGCGCGGCCTGCGGACAGATTGGAAATGGTGTTAAATCAGACGATGCACAGGCGTCATGAATGATAAAATCGAGATCCATCGTGAGCCTGACCCACATGTCGTGCACCGGTTCACCGGCCTTGATCAAACCATCCCGGTGCGACTGGTCGTAGCCGCAATCGTAGGTACGGGTATCGATCAAATGCGCTTCGATATCCCAGAGGCCATCTTCACGAAAATAACCAATGCAATCGATTTTGCGATGGTGTTTTTTCTCGCGTTCTACCGCAACAGGCAAAGTCATGCGATTAACTCGCTTTTTTCTTCAACAGTGCATTGGCGGCCCTGGAAACCGGTGCGCGATCCAGAAATTCGTTGATATAAACTCCAGCGTCTAGCAATTTATCCATATCGACCCCGGTTTCTATGCCCATACCGTCGAGCATATAAACCACATCTTCGGTGGCGACATTGCCGGTCGCGCCTTTAGCGTAGGGACAACCGCCAAGACCAGCGACGGAGCTATCGATCACCGCGATACCACATTGTAGAACGGCGTAAATATTCGCCAGCGCCTGGCCGTAGGTATCGTGAAAATGCCCTGCCAGCTGATCAACCGGAATCACTTTGGCAACCTGCTCAAACAATGCCTGAGCCTTGTTGGCAGTACCGACGCCGATAGTGTCGGCTATCGATATTTCATAACAGCCGATGTCGTGGAAGCTCTGGGTTAGCATAGTAACGACATCGAAATCGACATCGCCTTCGTAGGGACAGCCCAGTGCGCAGGAAATATAACCGCGAATTCGCATTGACTCAGTTTGTGCACGGGCGACCACGTCAGTGAATCGAGTGATGCTCTCTTCGATAGAACAATTAGTATTTTTTTGTGAAAAGGTTTCTGTCGCGGCGGCGAACAGGGCGATTTCCTCAACACCGCATTCGATGGCCTGTTCCAGGCCCCGCATATTCGGTACCAGCATCGGATAGCTAATACCGGGCGATTTTGTCACCTGCTGGTATACCTCAGCACTGGCTGCCATCTGCGGCACCCATTTCGGCGAGACAAAAGCCCCTGCTTCAATTGACGTTAAACCTGCGTCGACCAGCATTTCAACTAGTTTGACTTTGACTTCGACCGGCACATTTTGCACTTCGTTTTGCAAACCATCGCGTGGGCCAACTTCTACAATTTTTACTTTAGTGGGTAGACTCATTTTATTGGATTATCTCCAGAGTAATCAGCTTATCGCCTTCTTCAACCTGATCTCCCTCGGCGAAAAACACATCGGTCACGGTTGCTTTTACCGGGGCGACCATAGAATGCTCCATCTTCATCGCTTCCATCACCAACAACAAGTCGCCCTGTTCAACCGTATCACCTACCGAGACTGGTATCGATATAATCGCTCCCGGCATGGGTGCGAGAAACTGATTGCCCGCTTCGGCTTCGTTATCCAGTGCCTGCATTGGATTATGACGGGTGAAGCGCCATTCTCGATTGTCGTGCCAGATGGAGACACTATCGTTATTGATCAATACAGGAATGGTTAACAAGGAAGAATTGATTTCTAATCGCAGATGAGTGTCATCCAGCCAGCTAGCGCTAACGTCAAACAGCTGTTCATCAAAAGAGATTTGCCAACGATTTTCTTTCGGCGTGATTTCCAGAGCATATTTCTGATCATCAAGACTCAGTTTAATCCTGTGAATCGGCATCTGATTCATCCGCCAACCACTCTTGTCAACCCAGGGATCCATGCAGTCACTATTCTGGATCGCTGGCAACACTGCCATCCCGGCCACACAAACAGCAATAGCCACCTGACCCTCTTCCTTGTCAAACAGCTTTTGGTGGTGCTTCTCGATAAAGCCGGTATCGAAATCTTCATCAACAAACGCATCAATAGCTAGCAACGAGGACAAAAATCCTATATTTGTTTGCACACCCAGAATTTGATAATCATTCAATGCCATACGCATTTTATTTAATGCTGTTTTGCGGTCGCCCGCATGCACAATGAGTTTGGCAATCATCGGGTCGTAATTAATACCGATATCATCACCAGTGCGCACACCGGTATCGATACGTACATCTTGACCACTTGGCGGTTCAGTAAGATAAGCAATACGCCCGGTAGCTGGCATGAAATCACGATCTGGTGCCTCGGCATAAATACGCGCTTCGAAGGCGTGACCGTTTAGGGATATGGCCGGCTGCTGCAATGGTAAAGGTTCACCGTGGGCAACCTGCAATTGCCACTGAACCAGATCCAAACCAGTAATCATTTCAGTCACCGGGTGCTCGACCTGCAAACGAGTATTCATTTCCATGAAATAAAAACTACCATCGGTATCGAGTAAAAACTCGACCGTGCCAGCGCCGATATAACCAATCGCTTTCGCACAGTCAACGGCCGCTTCACCCATCTGCTGTCGCAATGACTCGGGCATACCTGGCGCCGGTGCTTCTTCCAGCACTTTTTGGTGACGACGTTGAATCGAGCAATCACGTTCGAATAAATGCACGACATTGCCATGACTGTCGGCAAATACCTGCATTTCGACATGACGCGGCGCCGGTAAATAGCGCTCTATTAACACCTTGTCATCCCCGAAAGATGCCAACGCTTCGCGTCGAGCAGAGATTAAAGCGGCATCGAATTCGCTTTCCTGATTAACTACTCGCATGCCTTTGCCACCACCGCCTGCGGTTGCCTTAATCAGTTGCGGATAGCCAATTACATTTGACTCTTTCCGCAATAAATCATCGCTTTGATCGTCGCCATGATAGCCGGGAACCAATGGCACATTGGCCGACTGCATTATTTTCTTGGCTTCACTTTTCGAGCCCATGGCTTCGATTGCACTTGCGGGAGGGCCGATAAAAGCGATACCAGCGTTTTCGCAACTCCTGGCAAATTCGGAGTTTTCGGACAAAAACCCATAACCAGGATGGATAGCCTGTGCGCCACAATGTTGCGCCACTTCAAGAATTCTGTCGGCACGTAAGTAACTGTCGCTGGCAGCGGCCCCACCGATACAGTAGGCCTCGTCGGAGACTTCGACATGCATGGCATTGGCATCGGCTTCGGAATAAACCGCGACGCTGATGATACCCAGCTTTCGCGCGGTTCGTGCGATACGAACGGCTATTTCACCACGATTGGCTATGAGTATTTTATTAAACATCGGTTACATCCGAAAAATGCCAAACTCGGTTTTTTCAACCGGGGCATTCAGTGCCGCAGAAATACCAAGACCCAATACGGTACGCGTATCGGCCGGGTCGATAATACCGTCGTCCCACAGACGTGCGCTGGCATAATAGGGGTGACCCTGAGTTTCGTATTGCACTCGGATAGGTTCCTTCATAGCCGCTTCTTCGGCATCGCTCCAGTCTTCTCCGCGAGCAGCTTTACTGTCACGGGTGACCTGCGCGAGGACACCGGCGGCCTGTTCGCCACCCATTACCGAAATGCGAGCATTCGGCCACATCCACAGGAAGCGCCCACCATAGGCTCGACCGCACATAGCGTAGTTACCCGCACCGAAACTACCACCGACTACAACGGTAAATTTTGGCACCTTGGCGCAGGCTACCGCAGTGACCATCTTCGCACCATCGCGCGCGATGCCACCGTGCTCGTATTTCTTACCGACCATGAAACCGGTTATGTTTTGCAGGAATATCAATGGTATTTTGCGTTTCGCACAAAGCTCGACAAAATGCGCGCCTTTTAATGCCGCCTCGGAAAACAGGATGCCATTGTTGGCGATAATGCCGACCGGATAGCCATGCAAATGGGCGAAGCCGCAAATTAAAGTCGTACCGTATAACTGCTTGAATTCGTCAAACTCACTGCCATCGACCAGACGCGCGATAATTTCGCGAATATCGAAAGGTTTGCGCGCGTCGCTGGGTACGATACCGTATAAATCGGAGGCTGGGTATAAAGGCTCACAAGGCTCTCGCATCGCGATATCCGGTTTTTTAACACGGTTTAGAGTCCCGATAACTTCGCGAGCCATCGCCAGTGCATGTTCGTCATCCTGCGCATAGTGATCGGTGACACCAGAAATTCGCGAGTGAACATCGGCGCCACCGAGTTCTTCGGCGGTTACAACTTCGCCAGTCGCAGCCTTTACTAGCGGCGGGCCGCCAAGAAAAATAGTGCCCTGTTCCTTGACGATGATGCTTTCGTCTGACATTGCCGGTACGTAGGCACCACCTGCGGTGCAGGAACCCATCACCACGGCGATCTGCGATATACCCTGCGCTGACATATTAGCCTGATTAAAAAAGATTCTGCCGAAATGTTCACGGTCCGGGAAGACTTCGTCCTGGCTGGGTAAATGTGCTCCACCCGAATCCACCAGGTAAATACAGGGAAGATTATTTTCTTCGGCAATCGATTGCGCGCGAATATGTTTCTTCACGGTAATCGGATAATAAGTACCGCCTTTAACGGTGGCATCGTTGGCGACAATCATGCATTCCTGACCGTTGACCCGGCCGATACCGGTGATTAATCCACCAGCGGCAATATTGTCGTCGCCATACATTTGGTATCCGGCGAACTGTCCGATTTCGAGGAACGGCGAGCCGGCATCGAGCAGAGTTTCGATACGATCACGCGGAAGCAACTTGCCCCGACTTAAATGTTTTTCGCGGGAGCGCTCGCTACCACCGAGACTAATCGTCGCGACCTTACTACGCAGGTCGTCGACCAGTGCAAGCATCGTCTCTCGGTTGGTTTTAAACTCGTCCGAACGAGAATTTAACTTGGTGTGAATATGCATTAACTACCAACCACCAGTTTCTAGCCAGCGATCAAGCTGTTCCAGTCGATCATTGCCCCAGAAAGGCTGCTGATCAACAAAGAAAAATGGTGCGCCAAAAACACCGCGCTTGATCGCATTTCCTGTTTCATCTTTCAGCCGTTGTTTAATTTCGGGCGTCTGGATCGACTCTAGCAAGGTCTCGCCATCAATGCCATTTTGTTTAGCCAGACGAGCAATAGTCTCTGGTTGCGTACCATCGTTTCCGAGAGCAAAAATTTCGTGGTAAATTCCTTTGGCCAAAGCCTTTGCCTGTTCGGGTTGATTGTCCACCAGGGCATAAAAGGCCCTTGCACAATTCAACGATACTTTTGGAAATTCGGTTGGCATTTGAAAAGGCACATTATGCAAGCGTGCATTGCGTTGTATATCGAGCAGGCTGTAATCACCCATTAAGGGCGTTTCCGTTAACGGCCCATGTCCGGTAATCGAAAATGTCGCACCTAGCATAAATGGTCGCCAGTTCACTTCGCAGCCGTGTTTTGCGGCAATATCATCGATGCGATGACTCGCGAGGTAAGCGTAGGGTGAATAAAATTCGAAATAAAAATCGATCACTTTGTTCATATCTTTAGTCCCGGCTAATTTCTCGCGCGATCACGATGCGTTGAATGTCGCTGGTGCCTTCGTAGATTTGCGAGATGCGCACATCACGATAAATTCGTTCCAGTGGAAAATCGTTTAGATAGCCATAACCACCCAATACCTGGATCGCCGCGGAGCAGATTTTCTCGGCCGCTTCCGAGGCAAATAATTTGGCCATGCTGGCCTGCTTTAAACAAGGCTCACCTGCTTCGCGTAAGCTGGCTGCATTCAATACCATCAGCCTTGCAGCTTCCAGTTGTGTCGCCATATCGGCGAGTCTAAATGCCACAGCCTGATGGTCGATAATGTGCTTACCAAATGTTTTGCGTTCTTTGGCGTAATCCAGTGCGACTTCGTAGGCCGCGCGCGCCATGCCGACGCACTGGGCGCCGATACCGATACGACCGCCTTCTAGATTCATCAATGCAATTTTATAGCCCTCGCCTTCTAACCCAAGACGATGGCTTTCTGGTATGCGGCAATTATTCAAAAACACCTGCGCGGTGTCGGAGGCGTGTTGACCGAGCTTGATTTCGACCCCGCCCACCTCGTAACCAGGATTATCAGTGGGCACGACAAAGGCACTAATACCTTTTTTACCCGCGCTGGCATCAGTAACCGCAAACACGATGGCAACATCAGCATTCTTGCCCGAAGTGATAAACGATTTGTTGCCATTTAGAATATATCCATCGCCTTCGCGAACGGCACTGGCTCTCAACGCCGACGCATCCGATCCTGCCTGTGGCTCGGTTAAACAAAAACAACCCAGTTTTTGACCAGACGCTAGTGGCTTTAGATAAGTTTCTTTTAAAAAATCACTGCCAAAACCCAGTAGCGAGCCACAAACTACCGAGTTATTCACACTCAATATGGTCGAACAGGCGCCATCGCCAGCGGCGACTTCTTCGAGTGCCAGCGCAAACGCGAGATATCCGGTTTCGCTGCCACCCCATTCTTCCGGCACCAGCATACCGAACAAACCCAGTTCACCCATTTCGCGTAACTGTTCGGCCGGGAAATGACTGGTTCTATCCCACTCGGCGGCGTGCGGTAATACGCGTTCACGCACGTAATCGCGTACGCTTTGTTGAATTAGAATATGTTCTTCGCTTAGTTGCACAGCTCCACCGCTATCGCCGTTGCCTCGCCGCCACCGATGCACAGCGCAGCGATGCCTTTTTTCAGTCCCTGACGTTTCAGCGCTGAAATCAGCGTCACAATAATTCTTGCGCCAGAAGCGCCAATCGGATGACCGAGCGCGCAGGCACCACCGTTGACATTGACTTTGGCATGATCGAGCCCAAGCTCGTGCATCGCTGCCATGGTGACCACCGCAAAGGCTTCGTTGATTTCAAATAAATCAACTTCGTCGGCCGACCAGTTTAGTTTTTCCAGCAGGTTTTTAATCGCGCCCACCGGCGCGGTGGTAAACCAGGCCGGTTCATGAGCGAAAGTACTGTGGCCGTGAATGACTGCAATTGGCTGGCTGCCGTGCGATTGCACTTCACTTTCCAACGTTAATACTAAGGCCGCCCCACCGTCTGAAATAGAACTCGAATTGGCCGCCGTGACCGTGCCATCGCCACGAAATGCCGGGCGTAGCGAAGGAATTTTATCGATGTTGGCATTGAAGGGTTGTTCGTCGGTATCGACGACGACTTCGCCTTTACGGGTTTTAATCGTCACCGCTGTGATCTCGTCCTTGAAAGCTCCGCTTTCAATCGCGGCCTGGGCTCGCTTTAACGAGGTAATGGCGAAATCATCCTGTTGTTTGCGGGTAAAGGCATATTTATCGGCTGTGGCTTCGGCGAAACACCCCATGAGCTGACCTTTTTCGTAAGCATCTTCGAGACCATCGAGGAACATGTGATCCATCATTTTGGCGTGCCCCATGCGAAGTCCAGCGCGAGCTTTCGGTAAAATATAAGGCGAATTGGTCATGCTTTCGAGACCGCCTGCGACCATGACTTTGTTGGTTCCGGCGAGTAATAAATCATGCGCCAGCATGGTCGCTTTCATACCCGAACCACACATCTTATTAATCGTGGTGCAACCGGTTGATAAGGGTAAACCAGCGCCGAGGCTGGCCTGACGCGCGGGTGCCTGACCGAGGCCAGCGGGCAAGACGCAACCCATGATAACTTCGTCGATAACATCGGCATTCAACCCGCTACGCTCGACCGCGGCCTTAATTGCGGCGGCACCGAGCTCGGGTGCGGTGGCATCGGAGAGTACACCCTGGAAACCACCCATCGGTGTACGGGCCAGGCCGGTAATTACAATTTTGTCGTTCATTTAAATAGTCTCACTAAAATTATCGGGTCTCATTAAACAATTCCCGGCCAATCAACATACGACGAATTTCTGAAGTCCCGGCACCAATCTCATACAACTTGGCATCACGCAGATAGCGTCCAACCGGATACTCGTTGGTATAACCATTACCACCCAACGCCTGTATCGCTTCGAGCGCCATCCAGGTGGCTTTTTCAGCAGCATAGAGAATCGCACCAGCGGCATCTTTACGGGTGGTTTCACCACGGTCACAGGCTTTGCCGACCGCATAGACATAGGCCTTGCTGGCATTCATCGTGGTGTACATATCGGCTAGTTTTCCCTGCATGAGTTCGAACTCGCCTATGCTCTGTCCAAACTGTTTTCGCTCGTGGACATAGGGCACGACCACATCCATACAGGCCTGCATGATGCCGGTTGGACCCGCCGATAAAACGGCACGCTCGTAATCGAGTCCACTCATCAAGACCGAAGCTCCGCGATTCAATTCTCCGAGTATATTTTCTTCGGGCACTTCGACATTCTGGAACACCAGTTCGCCGGTGTTTGATCCGCGCATACCTAGCTTGTCGAGCTTTTGCGCGGTAGTAAAGCCAAAAGATTTCTCAACAATAAATGCCGTGATACCTTTCGATCCGGCGTCAGGATCGGTCTTTGCATAAACCACAATCACGTCGGCATCCGGCCCATTGGTTATCCACATCTTGGTGCCGTTAAGGACATATTGATCGCCTTTTCTCTCGGCTTTCATTTGCATACTGATGACATCCGAACCCGAACTCGGTTCCGACATTGCTAATGCACCAATCCATTCCCCGGAAATTAGTTTAGGCAAATATATTTCTTTTTGTTCAGCATCACCATTTCGATTGATTTGATTGACGCAAAGATTCGAATGCGCGCCATAGCTCAAACCCACCGAAGCCGAAGCACGGCTGATTTCTTCCATCACGACAATATGCGCGAGGTAACCCATGTCTGCACCACCATATTGCTCGGACACTGTCACACCGAGCAGGCCCATTTCGCCCATCTTCGGCCAGAGTTCATTAGGGAATTCGTTGCAGCGGTCTATTTCGGCCGCAATTGGGGCTATTTCGGCCTGCGCAAAGTTAGCGACCGCATCGCGTAATAGATCGACGGTTTCGCCGAGGTCAAAATTGAGAGAAGGAAAGGTCGTCATAGCTTACCCCGTCGGCGCACAGTCGAAGGCTGGAAAGGAAGAGTAAACTATAAATGACGTTTACGTAAACGTCAACTAACTCCCCGCTATGCCTCGCCTTTTAATTATACGCCCATCTATCGCCAGTAAACCCAATGCAATCAACGACATACCGACAATATGATTGAATTCCAGGGTTTCATTCAATATTAGCCAACCCAGAAAAATCGCACTCACCGGCACCAACAAGGTCACCAAAGCAATATTCGTCGCACCTGCACGCGACAATATCTGGAAATAAAGCACATAGGCCAGCACGGTGGATAAAACACCCAAAGCTATCAAAGACGACCAGGTATAGAGCGACGGTAAAGCCAACGTCCAGGGGCTATCGACAAGCAGGCGACTGGTAATAACAACAGGCTTGAAGCGGTAACCTGTCCAAAAGCAACGCTAGCAGGTTTAACCTGCATGGTTTTAAATTTTCGCCCGTATGTTGCTGCTAAACCATAAGACAGTGATGCACCCAGGCAGGCTAACATGGCTAACATGGCTAACATGGCTAACAATGATTGACTAAAACCAGAAAATGCATCAACACCGATCAGCACCGCGACACCTACCAGCCCCAGGATAACGCCGACAATCTTGTTCGCTGAAATACGTTCATCGCTTGTCGCAAAATGTGCCACCAGGATAGTAAACACAGGTGTTGTTGCATTGAGTATTGACGCCAGGCCGCTCGATAATTCAGTCATTCCCCACACCAGCAGACTGAACGGCAACAGGTTATTGATTAAGCCCATGATGAAAAAAGCTCGCCATAGTTTGAATCCACGAGGCAATAACTGGCCCATTAATTTCAAAACTAAGCCAAGCGTGATAGCGGCGAAGGCGACTCGAGAAAACACAATGGTCAGCGTCGGTAATTCAGCCAGAGAAACTTTCATGAAAAAGAATGAACCGCCCCAGAGCACCGATAACAGTATCAGCATAAGCCATTCGACCGGGCCCATCGAAGGTTGTTGTGTCATGTGAGGAATCTGCTTTAGGAATACGGAGACAGGCTATCCCATCCTGATCCCGGGCGCATCCGAAATATGGACAGGTAATTTTTATTCAAAGATGATGGCAATTGAAGAGCAATCTCCCTCCTGAAACGAAGATTTAAAGTACCCCGGTACAAAAGTCGATAGGTGTGATTATCCGTGTTCTTCCTATGTTCACCTGTTGAAGTAAGCCAGCCCTGTGATCACCCGTTACCAAATAGTCTGCCTCTCCAGCTAATATCATAGCGATGAGGAAAGCGTCGTCTGGGTCGCTGCTTTCCTGATCGATTAGAAGGTGATCGAGCACAATAGCGCGTTGCAAATTGTTAATCATGGTACCAACTCTTGCGGGTTGTAACAATTTTTTCAATTTAGGGTATCGACTAGCTCGGCGAATTTCTTCGAGCTGAGTTTGAGAGGTAATTAATTCGAAGCGATTATGTCGCCAGGCCCGGTAAATTTTATCGGGGGCGCCGTGTGGAGAGATTAAGGCACTAAACAGAACATTACTGTCGAGCACTACCCGCATTAACGAGATCGTGCCCAGTCGAGTGCTTCGTCGACTATGGCCGTCAGGTTAGCCTCATCAACATTGACATTCGCTAGTTTGGTTTGCTCGACCGTTTGATCAAGTATGTGCGCTCGGACGGCTTCTTCAATGAAGCGGGACAAATCCCCTTTTCTGCCTCTTCCTTGTCCAGCCAGGAACATGCGCAGAGATTGATCAGTATCCGTGGATACGGCAACATTCCAGCGTACTGTATTCATATTTCACTCAATTTTACGTTAGGTGTTTATGTGTTTATATGCCGATTCCCCCTATTGTGCAATAACTAAATCCCCTAACCCGTCTCTATCTTCCCACCCCGAATCTCAGTAAGCGCTTGCTCTGCATTAGCAGCAATGCTTTCAAGATCTTCCAGAGAATTCTGGATATCCTGTTGCTGCATTTTCAGAATTTTTCGGCGTTCGTCCAGTTTTTCTAATAACAAAATTAATTGCGCTTCTTTGCCGTGGCTTAAGTCGTAGAGGTCGAAAATTTCTTTTACCTCTGCAAGAGACCAGCCCAGTCGCTTAGCGCGAAGGATAAGACGCAGGCGTACCCGATCTTTCTCGGCATAAATACGTTTGGTTCCTTCGCGTTTGGGAGACAGTAACTCGGATTCCTCGTAAAGCCGTAAAGCTCTGGAAGTGACATCGAACTCGTTAGCTAATTCACCAATGGTATAGGTGTTGGTGTTATCACTATCCACATCCTTCCCCGAATAAACCTATATTGACGTTAACGTAAACGTAAGGTAATGTACACTAGTTCACATCGCCATAAAAATCAACCTGAATCATTTTCCCAGGCTAGGAGCCATTAGCATGTCCAGCGCAAAACAAAAGATACAGCCTGTTCCTACACCTGCGAAGGCTTATAAAACACGCTTCGTCACTGCCGCGAGTCTTTTCGACGGACACGATGCCGCGATCAATATTATGCG